>CAWWAV010000020.1:0-10192 GCA_963934935.1 uncultured Anaerolineales bacterium | reverse complement strand
GATTAGGCGTGGCAATGACAATATTTATACTTTCATTGACTGGTCTTCCTCCGACAATGGGTTTTGTAGCAAAATTCTATGTGTTCCGAGCTGCTATTAATGTAGGTTATACATGGCTCGTGATTGCTTCCGTCGTAACTGTTCTAATTTCTGCCTATTATTATCTGCGGATTATTGTACTCATGTGGATGCAAGATGGAAATGAGATCAATTCTTCACCATTGCCCTTGAATTTTGTGGTTGTGTTGACTGCAGTGACAACTTTAGTGTTTGGTGTTTTGCCAGGTCCGGTAATGGGTTTATTGGAGAAATCGATACAGGGAATATTTTGAAATTAGTTGACACTAAGGTGTTAGTCAAAATACTCATTTGACAAATCGTTCTACAAAACATTTTTGTCCTGTTTTTTGTTGCATTCGTTGATAGACTACAAGTTTTTGATTTACCAGCGCAATTGGTTTTAATAATTCCATACTTGGCTGTGATATTAGGTTAATATTCTCTAACTGGATAGAACAAAAAGTAGTCGTTCACAACAAATATTGGAGCAATCATGATGGCTAAAAAAATAATTTTGGACTGTGATCCAGGTAATGATGATGCTTTGGGAATTATTGTTGCTTTGGGAAGCGATAGCCTGTCACTGCAAGCAGTTACTACTGGTGCAGGACATTTGGCAAATGATAGAACCTTTAAGAACGCTTGTATAACAATTGCTCAGATTGGCAAATTTAACATTCCTGTATCTAAAGGCGCAGAAAATCCATTGGTTAGGGATAGATTGATAGCTAAAGTTTTGGATTTGAATTCAGGTCTTGATCCAGACCGTAATGATTTGAATTCAATTGAACCAGACAGTAGAAATTCAGTTCAATTGTTGTATGATACTATTATTGATAACCCTGGGATTACAATTGTTACAACTGGCCCTCTAACTAATTTGGCAATTTTATTTAACTTATATCCAAGTTTGAACAACAGTATAGAAAGAATCTATTCTCTAGCAGGTTCTATAGGGCTTGGTAATAAAACGGCATCTTCCGAATGGAATATTTTGTGTGATCCTGAAGCGGCTTCTGTAGTGTTCAATTCTGGAGTGCCTATAACCCTTATACCAATAGATACATCTTTGAATGTTGGGATAAGCGATGAACTCATAAAAGATGTGCAAAAAATATCTTCACCGATTTCAATGTTTGTTGTTGAACTTTTGAAATCTTTAGTTTCAACATTTAAACCATCAACATTAGGACCAAAATTGATGCCTCTCAATGATCCTATTGCAGCACTAGTTGCAGCTGAACCTGATCTAGTAACAACAGAAAAAGCTAGGGTAGATGTGGAATTGTCAGGAAATCATACTTATGGAAGAACAGTTGTAGATTTTTTGTTTAGGAATGGGAAAGAAGCAAATGTTGATGTTGCAATTTCAATAAATAGCAAAGAGTTAGAGAATGCCTTTTTAAACTCAATAACAAACTTAAGTGATTAGGGGTAAAAATGACAAAAAAAGGAAATATTCTAATAGCAGGTGAATCATGGACTGTTCACTCTATACACCAGAAGGGTTTTGATAGTTTTACCACAACTGAGTATGCTGAAGGTGTGCAGTGGCTACGAGATGCATTAGATCTTGCTGGATATGATATTACCTATCAGCCCGCACATGTTGCGGCAACTGACTTTCCCTGTGAATTAGATGAAATAAATAAATATGATTGCGTAATATTGAGTGATATTGGTACTAATACTTTACTGCTTCACCCAGAAACGTTTAGCGCATCACGTGCTCTTCCAAATCGCTTAGAATTGATTGAAGAGTATGTGATGAATGGGGGAGGATTAGTTATGATAGGAGGATATCTAACTTTTCAAGGTATTGATGCAAAGGCTAGATATCAGGGAACTGCAGTAGAGGACGTGCTGCCGGTTGTACTTGAATCTGGTGATGATAGGTCTGAACAACCTCAAGGTATAAAACCTTTGGTTATTGATGAAAATCATCCTATTGTGAGTGGTGTTGGATCTGATTGGCCAATCCTGTTAGGATATAATCGAGTGGCACCGAAGACAGATAGCACAGTAATCGTCCAAGTGGGTGAAGACCCACTGATTGTTGCGGGATCAATTGGTAAAGGTAGGTCAGTGGCTTTTACTTCAGACTGTGGTCCACACTGGGCTCCTCCAGCCTTTGTGGAGTGGTCAGGCTATGCAAAATTGTGGCAACAAATTGTCGGTTGGGCATCAGGTAAATAAGATGACTACTTTGAATGTGATGCAGTGGGGTGCGCAGGATAGCACCAAGACTATAGTGGGTCTACATGGCATTACTGCCAATGCGGGGGCTATGACTGAGCCGGCACGAATGTTAGCAGAGCGCGGATGGCAATTTATTGCGCCTGATATGCGCGGACATGGTGAAAGTACTAGGGCTAATGGAGATTTCTCGTTTGATAGTCTACTCGATGATTTTGCTGAAAACATACCTCTTGAGCCTGATCTTCTAATAGGACATTCATTTGGTGGAACCCTTGCTCAGATCGGTGTTCTTAAGGGTATTTTTAATCCTAAAACTTTGTTGTTGGAAGATCCAGTGTCATACTTTCCCGACCAAAATACACCTATGGAAATGCTGGCATGGGATGAAGAAAATTTACCACATGATATAGAAGGTCTAATCGAGCTCAATCCCAAATGGTCGCGACTAGATGCAACCTGGAAGCTTTTGTCGCTCGAACAGGTGGATTTTGACGACGCACGTGCAGCTTTTGCAGGAAATGCTCCTTGGGATCTCCGGAGTGATGTATGTGACCTTGTAGCGAAAGTACCCACTGTTTGGGTTTTGCCAGAAGAGAGTCGTTTTGTTTCCATTGAGGACAAGGCAAATCTTCGCAAAGAAGCAGGTAGTCGTGCGGTCAATGTGGTTCCAAATGTAGGTCATAGTGTGCATCGAGATGATACAGAGGTGTTTGTTGAAATAGTTGAACAACTTGCAAATGGTACTTGGTTCAACTAATGATTAAAACCGACAAATTTGCGTTCCAATATGGTGGCCATGTTCCTATAGCAAGCGTAGGGTTAGGCGAGCCTTTTGAGATTTATACAGAAGATGCTTTTTGTGGTCAAATTACTTCCAAAGATGATAAACCTCGTGAGCTAGCACCGTTCCCGAAAATAAATCCTCTTACTGGTCCTATTGCTATAGATGGTGTACGTACAGGCGATGTTATTGCTGTTCATATCATAGCAATGGACTCTATGCGCGATTGGGGTGTTGCTACTATATCGCCAAATTTCGGATTATTGTCTAGTAGTCCGTTGTCACCTAATCTTCAGCCTGATCAGGATGAACATGTATGGATATGGGAATTTAGTACTGATCGACAGTCATTGGTTACCAAATCTAGCAACGGTGTTTTGCTTAGGGTACCATATCAACCGTTTCACGGTACGATAGGAGTTGCTCCTGCTCATGGAGAAATTCGACTGGGTCTAGTTGCTGGAGAGTTTGGAGGCAATTTAGATATAACTGACATTGGACCTGGGTCTACATTATATCTTCGTTCGAATGTGGATGGAGGGTCCCTGTATGTTGGTGATGGCCATTATGCACAGGGTGATGGTGAAATTACTGGTACTGCTATAGAAGGATCATTTAATAGCACTTTGGTCGTTGACCAACTTTCATCGCAAGACGAGATCCTCTGGCCTAGGTTTGAGAACAAAACTCATATTGGTGTTATTGGCTGTGCGCGTCCATTGGATGATGCAGTTCGCATAGCAGCCACTGAACTAGTATATTGGGTTGCAAGTATTGCCACTCTAGAATTGCCAGATGCGCATCAATTAGTGAGTCAAACTTGTAAAATCCGAATCGGTGGTATGGTCGGTACTACTTTTAATGTGCTTTGTATTATTCCAAAGAATGTGTTGAGTTCAGAAGTTTGTATTTTCGATAATGTTCACGGAACACTTGCTTCTAAGTCTTTATAGATGGTGGAGTAAAATTACAATTTAGTAATTGTAGGTAGGCATCTTGCTTATGCGATTTACGAGCTATATTTTTTCTATGAAATCAATTTGGAAATTTTACCCTTCATTTTGTGTGTAGCTTTACCCCTATGACCTACTCGATTCTTGGTGTCCGCATCCATTTCAGCCATGGTACAACTCTGATGTGGTACATAGAAAATCGGGTCATATCCAAAACCTTTTGTACCTCTATCCCTCATAGTGATTAGACCCTGACAGACTCCATTAGCGACTGTAATATCAGTGCCATATGGGTTAGATAATGCTAATGTACATCTGAAATGTGCTTTTCTATTTGTCCAAGATATAGAATATAATTCTTTCAACAATAGTTCGCGTTGTTGTTTGCTACTTATATCATTTCCACCATATCTAGAACTATATACTCCGGGACGTCCATTTAGAGCCTCGACAGCTAGACCAGAATCGTCTGCTAAAGTATACATTCTCGTAAGTCGCGCATACTCTCTTGCTTTGAGAATGGCATTGTCTTGAATAGTTGTCCCAGTTTCTTCTACAATGGTATCTATTTCCAAGTCTCTAAGTGTCATCCATGTTATAGGTAAATTTGACATTAATTTCAACAGTTCAATAGATTTATGATTATTATGCGTTGCAATTACTATTTTTAACATTTTCTGTATTCACACTAAATATCCTATATAGGACACTTTGCCTTAGCTTTTACGCTATATATATGGGTAAAAATTGATAAAGGTGTTGACTTGAATAATTGGTCATGTTATACTTAGACTTGGGTATCCTCGGGCCTAGTAATTTTGCAGGATCATACAACAGTTGAATAATAGCGGGTAAGTTTTGACAAGCAATTGCTCGGATATACTTAGGCTTAAAGTTGGCCATATTCTTAATAAACCTGTTGGTTTTGTTAGCGATGTGCAGATTAAGGGGAAAGAATTTCATATTGCTTCTGATTTGTTCGCTGATAGTTTGTTTGGGAATATTAGTTTGACTAGAATCCCTCTAGGTGTATTAGTGGCAGGTGATGTTGAAGCAACGAGTTCAACAGAATGTGGTCGATGTCTTGTCAATCACTTGAGTACAACGAGCGCCAGTATATCAGAGTTGTACAGTGAACATGATAATGAGCAGTCCCAGTTTACTATTGGTGATAATGGTGAATTGGATTTAGGACCATTGTTTAGAGAATTATTGTTAGTATCAGAACCAATAAAAGCGCTATGTTGCCCAGAGTGTAAAGGATTGTGCGCGAATTGTGGAGCTGATTTAAACAAATCTGAGTGTGGATGTTACGAAGAGAATATTAACGAAAATTTGTCGATATCTTTTTAAATTGAATGTATTGAAGAGGAATTCTTATGATTGAAACAGTGATTGATGAGTCTGCAGATATATTGACAGAGTTGGTAGAACGAGCTAATGAGTTTGGCTATCTAACTACTGATGACATTGTACAACTGTTCCCTCAGGCTGAAGAATCATCCACGCTATTAGAGGAGTTATTCACATTTTTGCATGATGCTGGAGTGGATATCCACATTAATGATGGTGATGAAGGTGTAGACGCAACTGATCATGATGATAGCAAAGGGAATTTGTTCAAATCTGCTCAGGCTATGTTTGATCTGTCACACATATCAGTAGATGATAGCGTAGGTTTGTATCTAAAGGAGATGGCTAGTGTACCTTTACTGACTACTGATGAAGAAGTTGATTTGGCCAAGCGCTATGAGCGCGGCAAAAAGGCTTCTCATAAAATCTTAAATGATGATAATCTGCCTGTTGATACTAGAGAGGAATTGCAATATTCAGTTGAGGATGGCCAATTGGCACGTGCTCATATTATCAAAGCTAATACTCGGCTAGTTGTATCAGTAGCAAAGAAATATGTTGGCCAGGGAGTGCCATTCCTCGATCTTATTCAGGAAGGTAACTTGGGTCTCATGAAGGCTGTTGAGAAATTTGATTATCGAAGGGGTTTTCGTTTTAGCACCTACGCAACTTGGTGGATACGGCAGACTATAACTCGTGCTGTTGCGGATCAAAGCCGTACAATACGTGTTCCTGTTCACATGAATGATCGAATTCGTACATTGTATAAAACTGCTTATAAGCTAGAACAGAAAAATGGCCGTCAGCCAAGCCCTGAGGAGCTTGCTGTACACTTGGATCTTGATCCGGAATATGTACGATGGATGTTCAAGGTATCATGGCAACCAATGTCATTGGAACAACCATCAGGAGAGGATGGTGAAACCGAATTAGGACAATTTATTGAAGATGATCGTTTGCCAGCTCCAGGAGACTCTGCTCAAGAAAATCTACTACAGGATAAAGTTGAGGAAGTACTATCAACTTTGTCTCCTAGAGAGGCCTGTATTTTACGAATGCGTTTTGGTTTGCCAAATGGTCATGCTCATACTCTTGAGCAAGTTGGTCGTAAGTTTGGTCTTACTCGTGAGCGTATACGGCAAATTGAAGGGAAAGCTCTCCGTCGTTTGCGTCATCCTAGGCGCGCTCGGATGTTAAAAGAATACTCAGATTGAGTATGATGTGTGGCTCAGAACTATTCGTACAGTAACTATGCCATGCAATTTCTATAGTCGTTATTTGTTGGTGATTTTATGACCGTACTTAAAGAAGGGGATATTGCTCCCGATTTCTCACTTCCTGCATCTAACGGTGAAACCATATCTTTAAACGATTTTGCTGGCAAGAAAGTTGTTCTCTTTTTTTACCCCAAGGATAATACTCCAGGCTGTATAAAGGAAGTCTGTAGTTTGCGCGATGTTTACAGCGAAATACAAGACGAAGGGGTTGTTTTGTTAGGTATCAGTGCAGATAGCCTCAAATCCCATGACAACTTTATATCCAAATATAATCTCCCGTTCGTGTTGTTATCCGATGTGGACCATTCCATGTCTTCATCATATTATGCATGGGGAGAAAAAGAACGCAATGGACGCACATATATGGGGATGTATCGAATCACGTATATTGTTGATGAGTTGGGTAAGATTTTGAAAGTATGGCCGAAAGTCAAGCCTGCTAATCATGGCGAAGAGGTGTTGGATTCTATCAAACATGGTTAGTAAAATGCATAGTTCACTTTAATACTTCCTTTGTCTAAGATTTATTTGTCTCTTCCCATAGCCTTAACTGGCGGATTTTCTTTATAATTTAGACATTATGCCAAAAAATATATTAGTAGCTGTTGCTTGGCCTTATGCTAACGCAGAGATTCATGTAGGAAATATTACGGGAGCTTATTTGCCCGCAGATATTTTTGCTCGTTATCATAGACTTTGTGGAAATCATGTCTTGATGGTATCAGGTTCGGATGCTCATGGCACTCCAATTACTGTGCGAGCTGACTCGGAAG
Organism: uncultured Anaerolineales bacterium; assembly: GCA_963934935.1. Lineage (GTDB taxonomy): Bacteria > Chloroflexota > Anaerolineae > Anaerolineales > UBA11657 > UBA11657. Next base: position 2,796 of record CAWWAV010000020.1, on the reverse strand, counting down.
GTAGAAGCGCTAGTGAAATATATAAGAATTTTCACAATGGTTTTCTAAATCTATTCATGCAGTTGGGTATTACTTATGATCTCTTCACCACCACTCGATCTGAGAATCACTTTGCAGTATCTCAGACTATTTTCAAGCGACTTTTAGATAATGGTTATCTTTACAGAGAAACGGAAAAACAGTGGTACTCTCCAAACGAAAATCGGTTTTTACCGGATCGCTATGTAGAAGGTACGTGTTATTTATGTGGATATGAAAATGCTCGGGGGGACCAGTGTGATGGTTGTGGAAGTATTCTTGATGGTAAGAAACTAGTAGATCCGAGGTCTAGGACAGGGAACGTATCTTTGGAGTTGCGTGATACTGAACATTTTTTTCTAGACTTGGCTAAATTGGCTCCGCAAATTAGTGAATATCTTGCAAAGGACAAGAGTCATTGGCGTTCTAATGTGATCAAGCCATCGCGCTATACAGTCAATGAAATTGGTTTGCATGGCCGTGCGATTACCCGAGATTTAGATTGGGGTATCCCTGTGCCTTTGAGCGAATGGAATGACAAATGTCTTTATGTATGGTTTGAGGCAGTTATAGGATATTTATCCGCTTCGATTGAATGGGCATCCAATGAAGGCAATCCTTCACTGTGGCACAATTGGTGGTATCAATCGGATGCACGCAGTTATTATTTTATTGGTAAAGACAATATACCGTTTCATGCTGTTATTTGGCCAGCAGAATTAGCAGGTGTAGGACGAGTTTTTCCTGATGATCCTGAAAGTTCTCTTAATATGCCCTATGATGTTCCAGCAAATGAGTTCATGAATCTAGAAGGCGAGAAAATATCAGGGAGTCGCAACTGGGCGGTTTGGGGGCAAGATGTCGTAGAACGTTATGGACCTGATCCAGTGCGCTATTACCTTACTATTAATATGCCAGAGACTAAAGATACAGATTGGTCCTGGGCTGAGTTTCAGCAGCGTAACAATGATCAATTGGTGGCAACTTGGGGAAATCTTGTCAACCGAGTATTGAGCTTTACATACAAAAATTTTGACGCTAAAGTACCTATACCGGGTGATTTGTGTCCTGAGGATTACAAATTGCTTGATGTCATCAAAGCAGGTTTTGATGATGTAGGCGATTTGTTAGAAGCAGTAAAGTTGCGAGCAGCCCTGCAGGAAGCTATGAGATTGGCAGCTGAAGTCAACAAATATCTTGAGGATCAAGAACCTTGGTTTACCATAAAGTCAGATCCAGATAAGGCCTCCAGGTCGATATATACTGCGTTACACGCTATTGATTCGCTGAAAATTATTTTTTCACCCTTTTTGCCATTTAGCTCAGAAAAATTACACAATTATATGGGGTATGATGGCACACTTTTTGGCAATCAATCTACGAGAAATGTTGGAGAAGAGCCATTGTCTTATGTTGTACTTGAATATTCTCATAAAGGCGCTATAGGAAAATGGGAGCCTAGCACATTAGTCCAAGGACAATCTATTCGCAAACCTTCTCCTCTTTTCAAAAAACTTGATGAGGAAATTGTGTTACAGGAGATGGATCGGCTGGGAGATTAGGCAATATGAACAAATTGTCTAATGCATATATTGTTGGCGTTAGTCTAATTCTGCTCGTGTATTTAGCTATAGGTACGCTCTATGCTGTTCATACTCCTGCATGGCAAGCTCCAGATGAACCTGCTCACTACAATTACATCAAACATCTTGCTGAGACTGGGTCATTGCCTATTTTAGAATTCGGCGATTATGACCAACAGTATATTAGCGAGTTACTTCAGCATGGTTTTCCAAGTCGCATGAGTATTGATTTGCTGAGATATGAAGCCCACCAGCCACCTTTGTACTACCTTTTGGCTACACCAATCTTTATTGTGTTCGATGGATCGTTGTTAGCATTACGTTTGTTTTCATTGGTTCTAGGAGCATGTGTGATTGTATTGTCTTCAATGGCAATCAACTTTATTTTCCCAGGAAAGTTACCTATTATATTATCAGTTTCTGGATTTGTTGCTTTTCTACCTCAGCATTTAGCAATGATGTCCTCTGTGAATAATGATAGTATGGCTGAAACATGTATGATTTTGGGTTTGTGGTTAATTGTGCGCCGTACGAAACCATGGGTAATTGGCATAGTAGTGGGTATTGCGTTTCTGACAAAGGCAACAGTATATGTGCTGGCCATAGTGGCTATTGTGGCAGCTATACATCGAATTCAAGAACGGGAGGTCCGATTATCTTATTTGTTGCAATTGTTAGTTCCTGCTTTGTTTATTGGTACAGCATGGTGGTGGCGCAATATATTAGTCTATGGTTGGCCAGATTTTCTAGGATTGATAAATCATTCCGAAGTCGTAGTGGGGCAGCCACGTACAGCTGATTGGCTAGAAAAGTTTGGTATGCTTGGTTTGAGTTGGCGCTTTATGCAAACCACCTTTAATAGTTTCTGGGGCCAGTTCGGATGGATGGCTGTTCCTATGAAGCCGATTGTCTTGCGTCTACTTACTATCCTTTTGATGATGATTGTCATTGGCAATTATCTGTTGCTTAGATCCAGAGTTTTGAATGCAAGCATTGACAAACTATATAGGTTAGTTATTCTGTGCACATTATCAATCGTGATTGTGCAATACATTCAGTACAACTTAGAGTTTGTCCAGCATCAAGGTCGTTATTTGTTCCCAGCCCTATTGCCATTTGCTTTGTTTTATGTGGCTGGAATGCTAGGATGGGCAAAGTGTTTGGAGAATTGTTGGCCAAATTACAAGCATGTCTG
>CAWWAV010000019.1:0-10441 GCA_963934935.1 uncultured Anaerolineales bacterium | reverse complement strand
ACGCACCCTATAATCCAATCTTATTCTCGCCGCAAAATACTTAAACTAGCTGGAGCAGGAGCTTTAGCATATACTGGCAGCCTAGCTACAGCCTGTAGTAACCGAAGTTCGTCAAGCACTAGGGATGTACCAATTAAAATCGGTGTGTTATTACCATACTCGGGAATATATGCTACTTTGGGCGATAGCATTGGTGCTGGACTAGAAATGTATCTAGACCAATTAGGTTACCGAGCAGGTGGACGGAATGTTCAAATAGTCGCCGAAGATACAGAGATGAAGCCTGATATAGCACAACAAAAGGCACGCAAACTGATTGAGCAAGATAAAGTAGACTTAGTAGCTGGCATAGTCAGTACCGGAGTACTCTACGGACTCCGAGAATATTTCCATAACAACAAAAAACTCCTTATTTGTGCTAATGCCGGAGGAAATAAAATCAGCCGCGATATGAAATCGCCCTATATTTGGCGGTCATCTTTCAGTAACTGGCAACCGAATTGGCCGCTTGGGTTATGGGCATATCAGAATGTAGGCAATAAAGTGTTCATGAGTGCACCTGACTATGGTGCTGGACACAACATGGTTGACGCATTTGCTCATAGTTTCCAATCAGCTGGCGGCACAATACTGGGCAAACAATTTACACCATTCCCTTCTATGGGAGACCCGGCACCATTTATCACAGAGATTCGCAAATCCAACCCGTCCATGGTTTTCTGTTTTTATAGTGGAAGTGCTGCAGTGGCATTTGTAAAAGCCTATGATGAATTTGGTCTGAGCAAAGACATACCTTTAGTGTGTTCTGGTTTTGCAGTCGAAGAGGATGTATTGCCGGCTCAAGGCTCAGCTGCACTGGGAGCAATAAGCGGACTGCACTGGGCACTATTACTTGACAACGAAACTAACCGTAAGTTTATAGCTGCATACAAGGATCGCACTAATGTGGATGCTAATGTTTTTGCAGTACAGGGTTATGATACAGGTAGAATAATTTCCCATATTTTGGATGAGGTGCAGGGAGACACCAGTGCCACTAGTAGAATGCTAGAATCGCTACAAGACGTCAGTTTTAGTAGTCCCCGTGGTCCATTTAAATTAGATCCACAATCTCAGAATCCTACCCAGCACATATATGTAAGAGAAGTCAAAGAGATTGGAGGAAAGCTTCACAATGTAGTTATTGAAGACCTAGGTGAATTTACCGATCCAGGCGACAACTCTCTCGGCTGAGACAAAATTTTGACTGAGATCAGCAATAAATATGTGATGAGACAAAGCAAGTATTTATTCCCATAATTACATGAACGACCTGATAGTTCAATCCATTAATAGCATTGTGTTCAGTATGCTGCTATTTATTATGGCTGCAGGACTCTCCCTGATTTTTGGACACATGAACTTTATCAATTTGGCCCACGGTTCATTTTATGTCTTAGGTGGATACATAGGTTATACAATGATAAGTAAGATTGGAAGTTATTGGATGGCATTGATCATAGTTCCAATCTTGGTCGGATTAGTAGGAGCCACAATCGAATTTCTTTTTCTGCGACGTCTATATGGAAAGCATCGACATCTAGAGCAAGTACTTTTTACTATGGGTCTTGCTCTAATTACAGCGGACATCATTCGTTCAAACTGGGGTACATATGTTGTAACCATGCAAACCCCCCTTCTATTAGATGGATCAATTTCAATATTAGACTCGCAATTTCCATTGTACAGACTGGCAGTAATTGGAATAGGATTAACAATAGCCGTTGCACTATGGATCTTGATGCAAAGAACACGCCTGGGAATAATTTTACGAGCTGGTGTGTTTGACAGGAACTTAGTCAGCGAATCAGGCATCAACATACAGGCAATTTTTACAGGCATATTTGGCTTAGGATCCGCTTTAGCTGCATTGGCTGGTGTCATAGGTGCTCCTCTACACAGTCTATACCCTGGATTGCAGTTTGAAATCCTTGTTTTGACATTAGCTGTCGTAATCGTCGGCGGATTAGGAAGCCTGCAAGGAGCATTTTTTGGAAGCCTATTGATTGGCATCGCTGATACCTTTGGCAAAGCACTACTGCCCGAAATATCTTTATTTTTGATATTTGCTCTAATGGCAATAGTCTTACTTGTCAAACCTAGGGGCTTGTTTGGAGCACAAAGTAATTGATGGTGGAAAGACTAGACACTATGTATCAACGGCTTTTGTCACGCAAAATACTAGTGGCTGTCATCATAGTTGTTCTTGCTGTCGCAGCCCCTTACCTAGCAAACACATATACGATTAGTTTACTGATAGAAGTTCTGATATTTTCTATCTTTGCTATGAGCCTAAATCTACTTGTCGGATACACTGGATTACCATCCTTTGGGCATGCAGCATTTTTTGGTTTAGGCGCTTACATAATTGCATATATTAGCGGCGTGAACGATCTAACACTTAGTTTCACCAACAATATCTTGTTAACATTACCCATAGTTATTATAGGTACCGGTATCATAGCTCTAATAGTTGGATCATTAGCTCTACGTACTGATGGAATTTATTTCCTAATGATTACACTTGCTTTCGCGCAAATGCTATTCAGTGTAGCGATGCGTTGGTCTGCGGTGACTGGTGGCTCTGATGGACTAATAGGAATACCGCGCCCAGAAATAGACTTAGGAGTATGGAAATACTCATTTGAGTCCCGCACAGCCTTCTACTATTTTGTGGTGACTACATTTGTGGCAATATATTTTGGCTTGCACAATATTATACATAGCCCATTTGGATTAGCCTTAAAAGGTATCAAATCGAACCAGATGCGCATGCAGGCATTAGGTTATAAGACCCTGCATTATAAAATTGGCGTATTTGTGCTAGCAGGTGTTATAGCTGGAATATCCGGTATGCTTCTCGCACAATTTTATTGGCATGCCTCTCCAGAAAATCTTTACTGGACCATGTCAGGACAAGCATTGATTATGGTAATCTTAGGTGGAGTTGGAACTCTAATAGGACCGGTGATTGGTGCCACTTTGATGAGATTATTACCCAATATTACTAGTACTTACACAAACAATTGGCAAAGTTATATGGGGATCATGTTGATTGTATTTGTCCTATGCGCCCCTAATGGAATCATGGGAATACTATTGAAAAAACTCAAAAACAATCGATGACAAATATACGTATATGTGAGTTAAGTGTAAATTTTGGCGGACTAGCTGCCATAAATAAAATGAGTTTAGAGATTGAGTCAGGGGATCGGCATGCCATTATTGGTCCTAACGGAGCAGGTAAGACAACACTCCTAAAATCAATCAATGGGCAGTTGTCAGACATAAAAGGTGCTGTTTTTTTGGGTAAACAAGAAATAACAAATTTGCCAATTCAATCCCGTACCAAACTTGGGCTGGGATGTACGTTTCAACACAACAATCTGTTTAGCGACTTAACCGTTATTGAAAACATATACATTGCTTTACAGAATCGTCTTGGGATTGCGAACCACTTGTTTCCGAAACAGTCTATATTAACGTCAATGGTGTCTGAGTCACATCAATTACTGGATACATTTGGTTTAAGTATGGTCAAAAGTCGAGTGACGGATACCCTGTCCTATGGTCAACAGAGAGTACTCGATCTTGCAATTGCTATAGCCATGAATCCCAAAGCTTTGTTGCTAGATGAACCCACAGCTGGCATGTCAGTTTTAGAGACTACAAATATGATTCAAATAATTGAAAAACTACCAGATACTGTAACGCTTGTTTTAGTAGAACACGACATGAACGTAGTGTTTGAAATAGCAAAGCACATTACAGTACTTCATAATGGAAAAATCATAGGTCAAGGTACTCCGGCTGAGATTCGCAACAATTCAATAGTCCGAGAATATTACCTGGGAAACAAAAAATGATGTTAGTGGTTGAAGATATTGACACCTATTATGGAAAAAGCCATGTGCTTCAGGGAGTATCCTTGAAAGTAATGGAAAGCGAGATAGTCGCCCTATTAGGTCGTAACGGAGCGGGGAAATCAACCCTTGTTAAATCTATAATAGGTCGACAACCAGCATCAATTGGTGATATATATTTTTGCGGAAATAATATCACCAATTTAGCATCACATCGCATTGCTCGCCTTGGAATAGGTGCATTAAACCAGGGCAGATCTATATTCCCAACACTCACTACACTTGAAAACATAATGATTGGATATAAGAATAGGCATAATAAACAATGGGATCTAGATAACATCCTCGGTATTTTTCCCGCCTTAGCAGGTCGCCTCAACCACTGGGGATGGCAATTGAGTGGAGGGGAACAACAGATGGTGGCAATCTCACGAGCACTAATGACTAACCCTAAGATGTTAGTTTTAGACGAACCTTCAGAAGGACTTGCCCCACTCATTTTAAATGAAATAGGAAAAACAATAAGTCTGATGTGTCAACTTGGTGTATCGGTCATGCTAGTTGAACAAAATGTACCTTTTGCATTGCAATTAGTCGACAGAGTTTATGTAATGAACAAAGGAAGAATCTCCTTTGACGGACACACCAATATGCTGAAGGAGAACACCACATTGCTACACCGCTATCTAGGGATATGAAACACATTTATTTCAAACCTATCAGACTAAATCACAAATGCTAAGTCTCTAGACAATTACGTGATATGATAATATAGCAACAGCAGATCGCAAATCTCAGGATATAGAATACATATAAATAAAAGGGAGACAAAACAATGAGCGAAAACACCAAATTTGTGTTGTCGGAAGATGAAATGCCAAAAGAATGGTACAACATTAACCCAGATATGCCCGTTAATCCTGCTGAGACGGCTTGGAATGCAGTGTTACATCCTGGAACGAAAGAGCCTGTTACACCCGAATTCCTCTCTGCACTATTTCCCATGCGCTTTATTGGTGAAGCAGTCAGCATGGATCGTTGGATTGAAATTCCAGAACCAGTAAGAGAAATATACCGTCTGTGGAGACCTTCACCTCTCTACCGTGCACGAAGACTTGAAAAAGCTCTGGATACACCTGCACATATTTACTACAAGTATGAAGGTGTATCTCCAGTAGGTTCTCATAAACCCAATACAGCAGTTGTCCAAGCATTTTATGCCAAAGAAGAAGGTACTCTTGGATTCACGACAGAGACTGGTGCCGGACAATGGGGATGCGCACTGGCGATGGCTTGTAAATTTTTTGAACTCGAATGCCACGTATATATGGTAAAAGTATCATATGAACAGAAGCCTTACCGTAGAGTAATGATGCAAAACTACGGAGCTAGCATACACCCTAGCCCATCGGAGATCACCAACTTTGGTCAGAAAATACTAGCAGACGATCCAAATAGTCCTGGATCACTTGGTATTGCCATATCTGAGGCAGTCGAAGCAGCAGTAGCATCCCAAGGCAAACTCAAGTACGCACTTGGATCTGTACTGGGCCCAGTCCTGATGCACCAAACTGTAGTAGGCTTGGAGACAATAAAACAGTTTGACTTGGCTGGAGAATATCCTGACGTGGTTATCGGTTGTATTGGTGGAGGTAGTAATTTCTCTGGATTTGCGTTTCCGTTTCTCCACCAAAATTTCACCAACAATACAGAGACAAGAGTATTAGCTGCAGAACCCATGTCTTGCCCAACCCTCACTAAAGGAAAGTATACGTTTGATTTCGGAGATTCTGCTGGCATGGCTCCTATCGTAAAAATGCATACACTAGGACATGACTTCGTCCCTGCAGGGATTCATGCAGGCGGCTTACGTTATCATGGAATGGCACCGCATGTAAGCGCTCTCTACGACAACGGGAACATAGAAGCGGTAGCTCTTCCTCAACTATCAACATTTGCTGCTGGACGACAGTTTGCACAAGCAGAGGGAATAGTTCCAGCTCCTGAAACTACACATGCTGTAAAAGCAGCGATCGATGAAGCGATCAAATGTAAAGAGGAAGGCACAAGCCGTGTAATTGCATTCAATCTATGTGGACATGCACACTTTGACCTCAGTGCTTATGATGATTATCTTCAGGGAGCACTTCATGACCATGAATATCCAGAAGAAGAAATCAAGGAAGCAATGCAGCATCTTCCCGAAGTAAGCTTGTAATAGTTGCGCAAATATAGCCATGACAGTATCTGCAAATTGCTAGTTACTGTCATGGTATCTGTGCTGGCATGAACACTACAATAGACCTGTTTTCTTCAAAATAGATTGTAATTCTACTTTTTCATAATCGCGCAAAGGTAACAAGGGTGATCGCACTTCACCACCACACTTATCTATCATTTCAAGTGCTGCTTTTAAGCCAGCAATTCCACAATGCTTCTTCAACGCCTTGGTAACAGGAACAAGACAAATCTGTATCTTTTTTGCTCTTTCCATCTCACCCTGACCGTACAAATCCATCAAATCCGATAGAGATTTAGCAGCTATATTTGCTAACGCTAGAATACCTCCAACTGCACCCGCATTAAGCCCTGCCAGAAATTGGCTTGCTGATCCTGTCAAAACCTCGAAATCATCTGGGGTTTCATGTACTAAGTTTTCTATCTTCCCAACATCACCACTACTCTCCTTAATACCTATAATATTGTTATGCTCCGACAGAACTCTTGTCACCTCTACTGACAAATCTAAGCCTGTAAACATGGGTGCGCTATAAAGTAACACGGGCACAGGAGACTTAGATGCAATCTCCATATAGTGATGCTCTAGCGCTTTAAAAGACATAGATCCTCCATAGTAATGAGGAGTTATTACTAACACAATATCAGCTCCTGCATCAGCCATACATTTGGTCAAATCTAAAGTCGCGCTAGTACTTTCCATACCTGAGCCAACTATCAGGAGTTGACTACTAGGCATAATCTCTCTCGCAGTTCTAACTAATGACACACGTTCTTTATGGTCAAGAAAAACATATTCCCCATTTGATCCCTGCAGTACATATCCAGAACAATATTCAGAATTGCGCAATAGATTGCGACGGAGCCTACCTAAATCTATATCACCATTCACAAAAAATGGAGTAGGTAGAGTGGGATAAATGCCGGCTAAAGACATCTTGTTATTTGTAGACATTATTGTCCTTTACGAGAACTGGATATATAAATTTCTAACATAGGTTATCTAGTAGTTTGGTATCATTAGACAATTATGTTTCCAATACGCGACACGAATAAATCAAACACATTTCCTATTGTAAACTGGATTATTATTATAATTAATGCAAGTATATTCCTTTTTCAAATCAGACTGCCTAGAGAAACCGTGGCAATTATTTTTGACACATTTGGAGTAGTACCTTACAGATTTACCGAACTGCATCTACTCGCTCCCATATCTCTTTTCAGTAGCCAATTCCTGCATGGTGGTTGGCTTCACATTATAAGAAACCTATGGATACTTTATATATTTGGCGATAATGTAGAGGATCGCATGGGCCACCTACAGTACCTAGTATTTTACCTAACAACTGGAATAATTGGTGGTGTATTGCAAGTGATCACGCAACCCTTTTCGACTATACCAATGATTGGTGCAAGTGGTGCAATATCTGGAGTATTAGGAGCATACATCCTTTTCTTTCCTCGAGCCCGTGTACTAACATTTGTGCCCATATTTATATTGCCATGGTTGGTGGAAATTCCGGCAGTCATTTTCCTAGGAGTATGGTTTCTGTCACAATTTGTCAGTGTAATCAACGAAGCTAGTGCTGTTATTAGCAGCGGGGTCGCTTATTGGGCTCACTTAGGCGGATTTGGGGCAGGATTTCTTCTAGCACGACGTATACGAAAAATGAAAAGCAGTTACTTCACTGATTACAATTAACTTTATTAAAAAATTGTCCAATTATCAATTGGATTAACATTCACGACCCAACAATTGCCTAACTAGAGCAACTAAAGCTTCTCCAGCAACACCCTTAGGACAAGCATTTGATAATTTTCGTAAAGCAATCTCCACTTTATCAAATTCAATATTTGTAACTTCCTCTAAGACCCCTGTTTCCTCCAAGATTGTGATTACTGTTTCAACTTCAGAATCGTTTTGTGGAGCTTGCTTATAAAGAACGCGTAACTCGTCAGAGCGCTCCAGACCAAGAATTATAGGAAGGGTTTTTTTTCTTGCACGCACATCATCACCTGTTAGCTTACCAGTTGTTGAGCTTCTGCCCCATACACCTAGAATATCGTCCCTCACTTGATATGCAACACCAAGAGCAAATCCAAAGTCACGATAGCACACTCGTTGCTGTAATGACGCACCACTCGCTAAGGCGCCCAATTCCGTAGAAACTGCGATCAACGAAGCAGTCTTGCCTTCAATCATGTTCATATACATCTCTAAATCAATTTGGTTCTTCCTCTCAAATTCTATATCCGCTGCCTGACCCTCAGTAAGCGATAAACAGGCCTCATCAAGCAAGCGCAAAACATCCAACTTGCTATCCGATGACAGCGCACACTCTTTCTGCAGGACAAGATGAGCATGAGCAAAAAGAGCATCACCCGCATTAATTGCTTGTTCTGCACCCCACAATGACCATACAGTAGGACGACCTCTGCGCAGGCTACTCTTATCTTGTATATCATCATGTATCAATGAAAAATTGTGAATAAGTTCAACTGCAGCAGCAATTGAAATTGCTTTACGCCAGTGTCCACCGGCGGCTTCTGTACATAGTAGCGTTAGTAGTGGCCGTATTCGCTTACCTAAACTAGACTCGGATTTGAGGACATCTCCCCATCCCATATGATAATGAAGCATCTGCCCGACCAACTTTGTGGCAACAGTTGAATCCATCACTATACTTCTAAGTTTTTCCTCAAATACCGGTAGATATTCGTGTGAGAGACGACTAACTATCGTAGAATTCATTTTCGGCACAGTAATGATATTTGCTGCAAATCTGATACCGTACCCACTCCTGAACAAAACATACTTACTCGTAGCTGTTTTTCAATCTCACCAATTGTAGCTAACACCCGTTCCGTAGAATGCGTAGCTGCTTGTAAAAATGGGTGTGCCATACCCGTAGCTGTAGCTCCTAGACAAATACATTTTGCTACTTCCACTCCATTTCTTAAACCACCTGACGCAATACAAGCCACTTTGGGAGCTCCGTGACGTGCATTATGAATAGCATCTAATGTGGATATTCCCCAATCTGAAAAGACTGAGGACACCCTCTTAGCCGAATTATCACTAGATCTGTGCATTTCTACCTGGCTCCAAGAAGTGCCACCGGAACCTGCTACATCAATTGCAGATATACCAATATCTGCTAAATTCTTGCAGGTCTTCTCAGAAAAACCCCAACCAACCTCCTTCGCCACTACATGAATACCATCACGCCCTAGAGTTTCACACAAATTTGCAGTTTTATCTAATAGACCGGCAAAATTAGTCTGCCCCTCATCTTGTAAGGCTTCCTGCAAAGGATTGAAGTGCAAAACAATTGCATCGGCCCCTGACAGCTCAACCAACTTCCGACAATCGTCTATTGTGACTCCATAATTAAGCTGTACTGCACCTATATTTGCAAACAATAATATATCAGGAGCTATATCCCTTAGTTGAAAGCTGGCTAAAGAAGCAGAATCCTCCAATGCAACACGCATTGAACCTAGACCTAGACCAATACCAGTATGCTGTGCTGCTTCAGCCAATATACGATTGATCTGACCCGCTTTTGGTGTACCACCTGTCATACATGAAACAAACAATGGTATGCTGAGTTTTTTGCCTAATAGTGTTATATTAGTGTCTATATCATCAAAATCTAATTCTGGTAGTGCGTTATGATTAAAATACAAATTATCTAATCCGGTACTTATTGATTTGAATTGAACATCTTCCTCAATATTTATACGGATATGATCATCTTTACGTGAAGCAGTCGTAACTTCTTCCATAGTTAGGTGTTCCAATATCGTAGTAGCACAAATGTTATCAGTCAGGGTTAGGGATGTCAATCGTAAGAGTTAGATGTAATCACCCTTGACAATATGAAATGAAGTATTACAATGACGCGCCGTAACGGATAACAAGAGGTAATAATATGTCAGATTCACTAGACGATGTAAAAAGTATTATCACAGAATTACTAGATGTAGAAACAAGTGAGATAGCCAATGATTCTCGATTCAGAGAAGATTTAGGTGCAGATTCTCTTGACCTGGTCGAATTGATTATGGCCTTCGAAGATAAATTTGGGGGCGAAATATCTGATGAGCAGGCACAAAAGATTACAACTGTAGGTGAGGCAGTAAGTTACATTGACACAAACATGCGATAGCTTGTATAGTGTCAATGGTCGCAATTATAAATTAGCCTAACATCCTGTTTGCACCAATCTATAGTTAATCAATTGGGCTTTCATCCAAATAATAACAGGCCGATTAAATCACAATAATCGGCCTGT
>CAWWAV010000018.1:0-10509 GCA_963934935.1 uncultured Anaerolineales bacterium | reverse complement strand
GTTGTCAAGGCTTAATAATTATTGTTTGAGACTAGTTATGCTGGCAAGTAATTTGTCAAACGCGATAGTGAGGACTGACCAGTCACAATGTTCTTCTACAAACTTCCGCGCTTTGGCACCTTCACTTATTCTGTTTTTCTGTACCATCATGTGTTGGAGAGTTTGCACCAATTGTTCAGGCGCCGTATATATTACTCCATTTCCGGGTGGCACTTCTTTAATAAGACCGGGAAGATTACTGGCAAGCACCGGACGACTACAAGCAAGGTATTCATACACTTTTATAGGTAATATATCCCGCGTTGTAGGATTGAGTGTAGAGTATAAAAGGCAAATGTCTGCTGCTGAAATTAGTGCTGGGATGTTTTTGTATGGTTGATGCCCAGTAAATACGACACGCTTTTGTAGTCTCAGGTTCTTACTAAGTGCTAACAACTTATCTTCCATTTCACCTATGCCCACCACCATCAGTTTCAATGATTGCGGCATACTTGGCAAAATGCGCATAATTGTATCGATGCCTGAGAACTCATATAACCATCCAACAAATATCAATACTACATCGCTTTGATCTATTCCCCACTTAGCGCGCATATCATTTATATCTTCGTTTTTTGTTGATCTAAAAAAATCTAGGTCAACGCCGGTACTTACCGTATATGCTGAGCTGGGATTTGCACCATGTTTCAAGCCATATTCTTGAAGTTTTTGATTAATGTAGATAGTTGCATTAGAGTTGCGTAGAAGAATAGTTTCCATCCAATAAGCAAGTGGTCGCAACCATCTGTATGGAACAAGTGTGTGTAGTGAATCAATTACATGTAGTACAAAAGGTATGTTCTTGAGCTTTGCTATTGTTAGCGCACACAGGCCTGTAGATATAGCATAATTGACAATCACATCTGGACGCATTGTCTTAGTGATACGCATTAATTCTATGAAGAAGGTCACCATAGATATAATTCTTGCTAGTCCAGGCAATCGTATAGTTGCTGGTCGGATTACACATACATTTGCTTCAGTGTCTGTGCGAGTTGTTTGCTCACATATTAAGCGAGGGGCAACTAGTGGCGCATATGGCCAAGGTGTGTAGTTAATTTCGAAATCCAACACTACTATTTTATGTCCGATTTTGGACAGTCTTTCGAATAAGTGGTGCTGTTGGTGTGGTCCTCGTTGAATCCAATCAGTTTCTTGTACAACTAAAAAATTCATATTTGTGTATTTACCATTTGATAAAGCACAGAAAAAAGGTACAATTTCTGGCTATGCGTGATAAAACCATATTAGTGACAGGCGGCGCTGGATACATTGGTTCAGTTTGCACAGAATTATTGTTGGCACGCGGATACCGTGTGATTGTTCTCGACAATCTTCAAACAGGTCATCGTAAGGCAGTGCATCCAAAAGCAGAATTTATAAAAGGCAACATTGGCAATAAGAGTCTACTAGGCAGACTGTTTAATGGCAACAGTATCATAGCAGTTATCCATTTTGCTGCCGAAACACTGGTTACTGCTGCGAACACGCGACCACAATCGTATTTGGCTAATAATCTGGTACAGGGAATACACTTACTAGATACTATGCTTAGATATGGATGTAAACAGATCGTTTTTTCTTCCACAGCTGCTGTGTATGGGGAACCGAACGATTTTCCGATCGTAGAAACACATGAGACAAACCCTTTGAATGCATATGGCGACTCTAAGCTTATGTTTGAGAAAGTCTTAAAGCATTATAGCAATGCTTATGGGATTAAATCAGTAGTTTTTAGATATTTCAATGCCGCAGGTTGCACTAAGCATTATGGTGAGTTACACAATCCTGAAACTCATTTGTTACCATTAATTTTGCGTGTGCCACTCCGTCAGAGTGACTATATCAATATTTATGGGGATGATTATGATACAAGGGACGGAACCTGTATTAGAGATTATGTGCATGTGTCTGATATTGCAAATGCGCATTTACTTGCCCTTGAAAGAATAGAGGATCTTAAGAATCCTACATATAATCTTGGTAATGGAACAGGTTTTACAGTTAAGGAAGTGATTGCTACTGCAGAGCGGATTTCACAATGTGAAATTCCAGTACGAATAAAACCACGACGTCCTGGAGACCCAGCTGTACTTGTTGCTTCAGCTGCTAAAGCTAGAGGTGAGTTGGGCTGGAATCCAAATTATACTGATCTAGAGAGCATAGTTGAATCATCATGGTTGTGGCACCTAAGATATAAGGATGGATATGATTAGAGAACAAAATACTGATTCAGATAATTCAGATGTAAGAATAGATGTTTCTATTGTGATGCCTTGCCTAAATGAGGCTAAAACCATTGTGCAATGTATACGAGAAGCCAATGAGTTTTTTGAGAATGGTGGTTTGCGAGGGGAAGTTGTGATTGCCGACAATGGATCAACCGATGATTCCGTTTCTCTTGCTAAGGCTAATAATGCAATTGTTGTCCACGCATCTGAAAAAGGTTATGGTAATGCTTGTAGGGTTGGCATGAATGCGGCTCGCGGCAAATACGTGTTTAAAATGGATGCAGATGGAACTTATGTTTGTGCTGACATAACAGCTTTTTTGATAAAGTTTGAGGAAGGATATGACTACGTCATTGGCAGTCGTCTAAGGGGTAAAATCCTTCCGGGAGCAATGCCATTTTCTCATCGATACATTGGTAATCCTGTAATGAGTATAATGGCTCGAATATTATGTAGGACTGGCATATCAGATATTTGTTGTGGATTAAAAGGTTTCAGAAAGACGTCGCTGGATGGAATGGAATTTCAGTCTTATGGGATGGTGTTTGGGCCAGAAACTACAATAAAGAGCCGGCAACATGGTTTAGGGGTAGCTGAGGTACCAATTACTTATAGGCCTGACAAGCGTGACAGCCACACTAATCTAAGAAGGTACAGAGATGGGATTAACAATGTTGTTTTTATTTTCCGCGAGAGCTTTTTATTTAGAAAATACCCAGTTAAGTAATAATCTAGTTTGTTAGAACTTCGTAGATTACCATCTTGTGGTGTGGTCCTGTATATATCATCTTAAATGTTTCGGAATCATTTAGAGAGATATAAGGATTGGACTCTTTTTGTGATGTAGTATCGTACACTAACTGTGCTCGAGATCCTACTACAAATAAATCATAATCTTGGAGCTCGTGTAGATTAGGGTAACCAACTGAAATGTCATAATCAACCAAATAGTACCTTAGGCGACCATCTGTGGAATATATGAGCTTTTCAGAGTTGTTATTATCGAGTAGATACTGAACAGTATGATATAAGTCACCTTTAGCTCGATATACTCTTTCTGCGTAAGAAGCTTTAGGATTTGTTGCCCACTGTATGATACCTCCCAGACGTGATTGAAACACTCCAATGGCAGTAACCACTAAAATTGTGCTGAGCAATATAAGAGAAGATAGTTTTGGGTACAGCGTAAGCTCAATTCTTGACAAAATTGCGTTGACTGCTCCTCCCGCTAGTATTGCATAGAATGGTAGTACCGATAATAGGAATCGTGGATCGAATGAGAAGCGCCACCACCATAATAAGGTATATGGCAGACACCACAACAATATACGTTGTACAGTTTGGTTTTTGAAAGTACAAAATGCCCATATTAATCCTGCAATGTACATAGGAGAAGTAGCTAGACCAAATTCAGAAAATCTTCCGATAAAAGGGACTATTTGGTCAGGTGTGTTGGTGGCATTCATTATATGATATAGTCCTGCGCTGGGTACTGCTGAGGCCCAACCATCGTAATATGCATTACGTATGTACCACCAGCCACCTATCAATATAGCGGTGAAGAAAATCACTATCACTTGGCTTGGCAGGAAATGGCTATATTGTTTGCTGCCAGAGTTATAATTCTTTACTATCATTTGTACAGATATAATTGCTAATGGACCTACAATTGCGAATCCAGCCTGTTTAGTCCATATGCCAATTCCGGCCACCAGCCCAGTCACTATTGCCCAATTTGTCTGTTGATTCCTTCGCCATATTTCAACAGTAAACGCACATGTGGCAAAACACAAACCAGTGGCTATATCTACATATCCTACCGGAGACCAATGTATAAACAATGGTGTGGAGGACAGGATAAATGCAGCAGTATATCCTGCTATTTGACCAAACCAATATCGTGCAAGACCATATGTCACCAGAATAGTCATTGCGGAGATAATTACCGGATATAGTTTTGCGACTTGTTCCACTATTTGTCCAGCAGCAAAAAAATTGCTAGCATATATTGCAGGTAACAGAGGTGGATATCCGCGAATTGCAGGAGTCAACTCTCCCCTTTCATATATTAGTCGAGCGTAATATGCATATCGACTTATTTCATCATCTCCGGTAAATGGGTAGTAGGTGGCTTGGGCTATGATAACTACAAAAACAAAAGCAATAGCAGACCCAACCATTAGCTTTATGGGATCGTCACGTGTATTTTTCCACCATGTTGAATTGTATTTTAGATGTTGAGGCCAGTTCCCGATTATTGTGCTAATAGCCAATAAACTTACTAAGATGATCCATACTAGTCCACTGGTGATGCTATAGAATGCAACTAATATGAATATTATTGTAAATAGACCTAGACCTAGAATTACACATAGAGGCCAAAACAAAGCAGTGGGAGGATTCAAGCGAGACTTGTGTATCAATGGCACTATATAGACTATAGATAATGGTACTGCAACCAACGCCAGCACGTAGTTCGCGAATGTAATCAATGTTTTATTTCGCCAATTTTATAGATTGCAATGTTGTCAGTATATTGATAGAACAACGGTAGAATGTTTGTATCACCTAAGCTACTAACGACCTCATTATTAGTAGTATCATAAAATTCATATACCAAATCTGCTGTTGGTGAAGTGACTAGATATTCATACCCAAGTAAATCGTTCAAGACGAAAGGGTACCCTTGTTTGAATTCATAATCGTGTAACCAATAAGCTAGCGCACCATCTATGGCATATATTTTTGATCCGGGTTGGATTGTGGATCGGATATACTTTACTAAAGTCCATGATTCTGCACTCAAACGTTGCAGCTTTTCATCATCAGTTTGCAGAGGGTGAATTATTAGGTTGTACACAGCTCCCAGCCGACCTACTGAGCCAGAAAGGACTAGTGCAATTGCTAACACTATAGTTATCAAGGTTTGACGACTGAATGTGTTGGGTATTCGGTTTAATGCCCAGTCTATTCCATGACCTGCTATAGCTGCGTACATGGGCATTGAACTTAGCAAGTAACGAGTATCATACGAAAAGTTTTGCCACCATATAATATGATAGGGTATCACAAAAGCTGCGAGTAGCCACGAGCGAGAGATTCTTTCAATGGACTTATGCGACACATTATCGACCTCTGGTTTCCAGAAATGTATACTACACAATATAAGTCCCAGCACAATGGATGTCCCCAACCAAATGCCCCATTCTTCAGTTGAACTAATGAACGTAGCTAACTGATAGACGGAATTGTTAATGTATTGAGCATCATATGCGCCAGGAGCTGGTACTACGGCATCGGGGCCAGTTATTATTAGACTACGTAGATACCAGGGACCAGCTATAAGCAGTACTGATCCAAATGCAGTTAAGCTATTTCTTGTTTCAGTCAATGTTGAACTTCCTGTTCGTATTCTTAGTAAAGGCACAATGCCCAAAGCTGGTAATAGCACTAGCGCTGATTGTTTAGTCCACAACGCAAGTCCTGCCATAATTCCTGCAATTATGGCCCAGCGTTGCCCCCCAGTTTGCATCCAAATGTAAGCAAAAAGAAAACATAACCCATGATATACACCTACTGGCACATCCACGTATCCTGAAGTTGACCAATCCACAAACATATGAGAACTAAGCAAAAGTATTACAGCAGCCCAACCAGCACGCTTTGAGAAAATCAGTCTCGTAATAGCAAATGTTGTCAACATCATAGCTCCCGAATAGCCTGCTACCACTAGACCTGCCAAATGATCATTTACGGCGTTAATGGACATAAAAGCAAAACAGTACAGCATTTGTATTGCTAGTGGATAGCCAGTTAATGAGTTGGGTATTGCAGAGCTTTCAAATAACAGGCGTGCATTTGGTGCAAATCGTGCAAGAACATCGTACCGATAAAACGGATATAAAAAAGCATTGATTAATATGATGACAAACCCAGATATACATATTATGCTAAGCCAGAAAGTGATTGTATTTAATTTGATTCTCGGTAGGACTATAGAGGTTTTTGTGAGTATCAACCCTGTAATGAGAATGATCCAAGGCGCTGGTATTACTAAGTTAGGTTGTAGCTGTTCACCTGGTAATAGTCCAAGCAACAGCATGTATAAAGATAAAGTCCCAGTGCTAAGTCCAAATGTCGCAGCCAGTACCCCTGATCGTCCTATTGATATAGGACTGAGTATCCGACTTAATATTGGCCAAAGACAAAACAAACCGACTAGTACAGTTGGGATGGCTAGTAAAAAAGGCAGCATAAAATAGGTGTATAAATCACTATAGCAATATTCTAGTTTATCATATTGAAGTGATTATCTGCTTTGTTGAACAAGTGGGTAGGTTTTGTTTTGTACAATATGTGATATAAGAGATGTTATCAGGCGATTATTAACTATGGTCCAACTCATATCTACTTACGATTCTAAAATAAGACATCTTTCTATTTTGTGCTTATTTGTGGCTTTTGGCTTAGGTACGTGGATTAGGGTTCACGGAGTGTTTCAATACCCATATTTAGCTGATGAGCCACGTATTACGCAAAGTGGTACGCGAGATATGCTAGGTATTGGTCCAGATCGTCATCTAGATACTGGACTGTTCACAAAAATGTTTGGAGTACCTCTTCGTAATGGGCAATTTCTAGCTCCTCTGTGGTGGTTCATGCAAACAAGTCTTGTGGAACTAACACCGGGACATGAGGAAATTTTGTACAAGGGAACCGACACAAAACTATATAGAATAGTGCCATTATTTTGGGGAATACTGGGAATTGCTGTTTTTTATAGAGTAGCTGTTGAGATATTGCCTCATCCGATACCTGGATTGATGGCATTATTACTTAGCATAAACGATTTGCATGTTTATATGTCTTCCAAGTCGCAATATGCTGAGACAGTACTGTTCGTAGCAACTCTCTTGATATCGTACGTATTGATGCGGAACAAGTGGAGATTGAGGCATGTATGGATTATATCTGGCGGCACAGTGTTGGCTTTGGCTGTGTTCTTAGTCAAAGGCATTGCGATTTTATTTGTGGTTCCATTAGTAACAGCTGTAAATTTGCTTTGTAAAAATGATAAAAACCCCTTAATTGAATTATGTAAAAACATATCAGGTAAGTGGCACATATTCCTTGTAATGTTTATGCCACTCATATTGTGGTGGATAGGTGCAGAATGGTTTTTTAGAACTAATGAGGTGCGAGTATCGGATCTCGGGTATTTTAACCATTTATGGGAGCCTGTTTTGGCACTTACTATAGGTTACGGTGAACAAGTCAAGTCTTTTACAACTGGACCATGGTACTGGGCTTTGTTGGTTTACTCACATGGAGATATATGGCCCACATTGAGTTTTTTGGCAGTGCCAATTTGTGTGGGGTTTTTAACTGCATGTGTAGGAATAGTGCGCGGTGGACAAAGATTGGATGTGTACGCATATATTGCTGTGGCAATTGTAGCGCAACTTGGTATTCAACTTGTTAAAGGTGTTGATGGAGCTCGCTATCATATGATTTACTTACCTGCTAGCTTGCTTGCATCAGGTCTCTACTTTGAGATTTTGTGGTTGCGAACAAAAACAAATGCGCAAAGTAGGCTATTTAGTGCTGTGTCTATATTTGTTTTGGGTGCTTATCTGTATTTAGTTCTAGGATGGAGCCATTGGCTAAGTGAGTGGGTGTCACCAGGAAGGTGGGGAACCGTCATGTTGTTAATCAATACGAGCGCTGCACTGGCTTACTTTTTTGGGACTACATATTGGATTAGGAGAATCGCTGTTGTCGTAGTGGTGTTTGCGGGTGTATGTCTGTCGATATTTAGAGGGCCTCTACACTGGGGATTGTTTGTTTATGAGGAGCCTAGCAACATTAACAACCATCGCAATGAAATTGAAGCATATTATCATCCAGACAATAATCTAATAGAACCTCAATTTCAAAGCGACTCTCGTTTTGCTGATTGTCTCAGACTATATGGTTACGATATCACTTATGGGTTGGAAACTGTTATCGTTAATACTCACTGGATTGTGAATAATGAGATAAACAGCTATTCTCAGAGAATTAATGGTTTCATCGATTATGCGCTGGATTTGCATATTGATAAGAGACTATATGAACCATATCATTTGTTCATACACGTTCTGGATAATAGCGGTGCATTAGTGTATGGTCATGATGAATTAATGCTTGATAGTAACATGAGATCTGTTGATGAATGGAAAAATCACACAGCTGTTTCTCTGAATCATAGTTTGTCAATATCTGAATTGCCTCCTGGCGAATACAAACTCGGGGTAGGTATGTATGATTTGTCCACTGGGGAGAGATTGAAAATAACCCGAGGTATTTTTGCTGGAAATGATTGGTTATTGCTTGACAACTTTATATTAGAATGAAGTTCAGAATCGCAGAATGAGCGGCGTAGTTAGTGCATTCAATATATCTTGCTTGTGTTTGTCTAGCGACGTTAAAATGCTTTCATGCTCTACTAAAATTACAAGACAGTCTGCATTTGTACATGCATCTACAATATTGGTAGGAAAGTTCATTTCGTCAACCAACGGGTCAAAATGGTCCACCTTGTAACCTTCTGACCTCAACAATCTAACAATTTCAATAGAAGGGCTCTCGCGCGTATCTGCTGTATTTGCTTTGTATGCTGCACCTACAGCAATGATATATGGATCATTAATGTTTTGTGTGGCAGCTTTTATTCGGCCCATTATTTTACTGGGCATTTCATCATTGATTAGTCTGGCAGTATTGATAAGACGCGAATTTTGTACATCAACCTGTTGGATGAACCATGGGTCAATTGGTATGCAGTGACCTCCTACACCTATGCCCGGCTTGAGTATGTTTACTCGAGGATGGCGATTGGCGAGATTTATGGCTGTTCCTGGGTCAATCTGCAAGGATTGTGCTACGGAAGATAATTCATTAGCAAGAGCAATATTCACATCTCTATATGTGTTTTCTATTAATTTTACAAATTCTGCGGTTATGTCGTCAGTAATTAGAAGTTCTCCTTTTACAAATGAAGTGTAGAGTCTAGCTGCCAAATCCTGACTAACAGAATCAGCTGCTCCAATTATTCGATCATTATGTACAATTTCATAAAAAATATCGCCCGGTAGTATGCGCTCTGGACAGTGTGCAAGATATATATTGTTTCCTACGCTAAGTCCTGAAGCTTCTATGATAGGTGTCATAACATTGCGACAAGTTAAAGGAGGAACTGTTGATTCTAAAATAATCAAATTGCCCTCACAAAGGTGTGGAACAATTGAATTTGTAGCTTCAATTACCATGTCGAGATTTGCAGTGTTGTTTTTTTTGTCGAGCGGTGTAGGTACGGCAATGATGAACACGTCAGCTTCACATGGTGTGGATTGTGCTTTCAAGTTTTGACGCACAGTTGGGTCATCCATAATTTCTTGCAGTTGTTCGCCTTTCACTAATAGCACACCTTCATTGATAGCATGGACAATGTTTTCGTCAATATCTACACCGATAACCTGGTGTCCGGCCTTGGCGAGCATTAATGCTGCAGGAAGTCCAACATAACCAGTTCCAATTACTACTATGTTGCTGGTTTGCAATTCATTGAATGCCATAAATTTTCCTCTGCCATTCAATGGTAATTGGAATCCCTTCAGAGAGTTTGACTTGAGGTTCGTGATTGAGATCTTTTTGTGATTTAGTTAAGTCACCTTTCTTGTCGCCTGTGTTGTGTTCTTCCTGTTTCTCATACCGTACATTGTTATCATCTTTGCTTAGGTAATTGAGTACCATGTCAGATATGGTTTTTATGTCATGGTACTCGGTTCCTGCAATGTTATACACTTCTCCTGACTTAAATGTTTTAGGGTTACATATATTGGCCAATGTCCGTACTGTATCGTCGATGTATGAAGATGTACGATGGTGATCAAGATATACAGTGTAGGGAAGATTGTGTAGCGCGCGATAGATGAACTGGCAAATGACACTTCTGTATTTAGAGTAATATTCTCCTGGACCATAAGTGTTGAATAAACGCACTCGTACCGTTTCTGTGTTGAAGCGATCTGCTGAGTTCATGATTTGCATTTCGTTTACCCACTTCGTAATGGCGTAATCATTTAATTGTCTTATGGGATGTTGTTCCGGGACATCTTCTGTCATTAAGTTTTTCCAGTCTCCGTAGACTTCTGAGCTACTAGTGAAGCACATGCGAAACTTATGTTGTTCTTGAAGC
>CAWWAV010000017.1:0-10812 GCA_963934935.1 uncultured Anaerolineales bacterium | reverse complement strand
CGTATATTGAATGGAGCTCATACTGCACTAGTTCAGGCTTTGCTGTCGGAAAATGACTCTACAGTCCGAGAAGTCTTAGACGATCCAGTAATATTACAATGGCTTAAAGATCTATTATATGGTGAAATTGCGCCTACTATTTCTAGCCGGGCAAGTGATGCTTTGGAATTTGTGGATACCACTTTGAGCCGATTGTACAACCCGTTCATAGAACACAGGCTTTCGGATATTGCATTGATGCATGAAACAAAACTCCGTAAGAGGTTATTGCCCACTTACTACGAATATATTGAGCAGAACGATAAGAAACCCCCAATATTGTCAGAGCTTTTGCGGGACATAATATAGAGGTAACAAAAATGAAAGCAATAGTATTAGAGGCACCTGATCAAATTGTATACAAAGATGTACCAAAGAATAATCTGCTCGATACTACTAGTGTACTTGTTAGACCACGTGTTGTAGGTATATGTGGAACTGATTATCATGCATATAGAGGGAAACAGCCTTTTATCAATTATCCTTTAGTAATTGGTCATGAATTAGGAGTGGAAATATTAGAAGTGGGATCCGATGTAACCCATCTTGTTCCTGGTGATGCTTGCGCTGTGGAACCGTATATAAGCTGCAACGAACAAGATGGTAATCTTTGTTTTTCATGCCGGCGAGGTCACACTAACCATTGCACTAGATTGAAAGTGCTAGGTGTTCACATTGATGGTGGGCTTTGTGAACAGTTTGTTGTGCCATCTAGTAAATTGCATCTCTCAGCTAAATTGGATTATGAGCAATTGGCTCTTATTGAGACTTTAGCTATAGGATATCATGCAGTAAAACGCTCAGGAATATCCAAAAATGACGTAGTTCTGGTTGTAGGTGCGGGTCCAATTGGATTGAGTGTTATACAGAGTGTAAACTTGATTGGTGCTCAGGTTTGGGTACTAGACATAAATGCTAAAAGAGTACAATTCGCAAAAAAGCATTTTGGGGTGCAAACTACTTTTGTAGATCCAATTATGGTGGAAAAGGAGAGGGAAAGTGATTCAAGTGATGAAATGCCTACTGCAGTATTTGATGCTACAGGTAACACAAAATCAATGGAATCTAGCTTGAATTATGCAGCAAGTGGTGGCAAAATAACTCTGGTAGGATTTAATAGAGAAAGCATCACGATCAGTGATGAATATTTTCACAGGAATGAACTGAGTCTAATAGCTAGCAGGAATGCTCTTTCGGACGATTTTACTGATTTAATAAAGTTGATGGAGGATGGAATTATAGACACCAGTCATTGGATCAGTGAGCGGGCGAATTGGAATTCCCTAGTGAAAACACTTCCAATATGGTGTGACTCTACGGAGTTAATAAAGGGTGTTGTTGACATAACCTAGAATAGACTACAAATGCTCATGGAATAAAGCCTGGACTATGTTACTTTACTTACCACATGCTAGTGATAACGTAGCTGTAGCTACACAAGACGCAACTGTGGGCGATACTGGAACTACGCAATTTGGCTCATCAATAAGACTTAATTCGGATGTCCCAGTGGGATTTAGAGTAGCAGTTAAAGATATCGAATGTGGAGACAATCTACTGTCTTGGGGGAATGTTTTTGGTGTAGCTAATAGTGATATCCAAACAGGTCAAACTATTTATAACAAGGCTAGTGTTGAAGCTTTAAGGGAATCTGGTCGCACAACTACTGCCGGTATTACAGAAAACTTTATAGATCATAGTTCCAAATACAGCTCTGATGCTATTTGTGTTGCTAATCGCACGCGTACTATCAATACTAAAACTGTACCCAAATTTTTGGGTTATCAACGTGATGGTAATAGAGGGATTGGCACTAGAAATTATATTGCTGTGGTGGCTACATCTTCCTTGGCAGCGAGCTGTGCTCGCCTAGTAACTCAAAGGGTGGAGCATTTGGCAGATGCACTTGATAATCTCAATGGGATTGTATGTGTTGAACATACAGAAGGATCTAAGGCTGGTGCTAGTAATACAGACATTGTACTAAGTACATTGGCTGGTTTCCTTTTGCATCCAAACCTTGCTTCAGTTTTGCTCATCGATCATCCTGATGCAAAAGTGCAAAGTAATGACATTATTAATTATCTTCAAGATCATCACGGCGCTATTGCCCCAGTTCATAACCAGACGGTAGTCATTGACGGTAATCCTAGCGAATCTATAGAGCTGGGTATACAAATTGTTCGCAATTGGATTGTTGATGCTAGCAATGTAGTGAGAACTGCTCATGATGTCAGCGGTCTTAAAATAGCTTTGCAATGTGGTGGTTCGGATGCCTTTTCAGGTGTCACGGGCAATCCGTTGATGGCAAGGTTAGCTAGTAAACTAATTTTGCATGGGGGATCCATTAATTTTAGTGAAACTCCAGAATTAATTGGTGCAGAATCATATGTGCTAAACCAAGTCGCTAGTTCTGAGATCAGTAACGCTTTTATGGAAAGAGTTGAGCATTTCAAAGACTGGCTGGGTGAACATGGTCATTCTGCAGCGGGCAATCCATCACATGGAAATCTGATGCGAGGACTATACAATATTACAATCAAGTCATTAGGGGCTGCAATGAAACGCCCTTATGATTTACCGCTCGAACATGTTATCAAATATTCGGAATTTATGCGTGACCCTGGCGCTTATTTTATGGATAGTCCGGGTAATGATATAGAAAGTGTTACGGGCCAGGTAGCATCTGGATGTAATTTGATTATGTTTGTAACTGGTAATGGTTCTGTAACAAATTTCCCGTTTGTACCGACAGTTAAGATAATAACCACAACTGATGTTTATGACAGAATGTCCAATGAGATGGATATTAATGCCGGGAGGATATTGGAAAATTCCAGTATCGATGAAGAGTCAAAGCTAGCATATGGATTGGTCCAGAAAGTAGCCTCCGGACAGGCAACAGTTGGGGAGGAAGCTGGACATAGTCAAGTCCAAATTTGGAGAGACTGGGGAAATCAATCTGAAAAAGAAACATACCAGGAGCAACAGTCCCTAAGGTTAGATGAAAGGGCACTACCTATACGTAAGCATCTTATTAACGACCAGCTGTTTACCAAGATGAAGGGTGTGGCAGGGAGTGTATCGAATCAACAACACAGTCTTATTTTGCCTACAAGTTTATGTGCTGGACAGGTAGCAAATATGGCCGCACAAAGATTAAACCGTAAAACCGTAAAAACTGAATTGGAAACTGAATACGTGACATTGCCTCACACAGAAGGATGTGGTGTTTCAAGCGGTCACTCTGAGAAAATTATACGGGACATATTTAAGGGGTATCTTTGTCATCCACTAATCAAAAACAGTTTGGTTCTAGAGCATGGTTGCGAAAATTTACATTTGGGCTATATGCGTAAAGTTTTGATTGAAGAAAACATAGATCCGTCAGTCTATGGATGGGCTAGCATTCAAAAGGATGGAGGCATAGAATCAGTTATATTAAAGATAGAAGACTGGTTTTCAGGTGTCCAAGTTGAAAATTTACATAGCAATGATAATTTGAATGTTTCTGAAAATATGTACAGTGTAGCAATTCTTGGGGACTCTTATGTTGATGCGGAGATAGCTCATGGTTTTGCTACACTATGCCAAACAATGTCAGAGGCCGGCATTTCTGTTGTCTTGCCCACATTTACCAGTCTTTTACAATCTAAAACTTTCTTAACGGAATTGTTTGCAGATGCCGGCATTGCTCCTAATATTGATGCTGCTAATATACCTAAAGCTCCAGGTGTTCATATTATGGAGACTTATAGTGATCATTTTGTCGAAAACATGACAGTACTAGGTGCCTCTGGTGTGCAATTGTTTCTTACCTATGCTGATTCTGTATTACCCCAAGGTCATCCATTTATTCCGATGTTACGTATTTGTGCTAGTGCGAGCGATACGAGCTCTAGACATACACAAGTGTTTGACGTCAATGCTCTAAGCTCGTTGTTATGGACTGAAGAGGTTGTAGATACTATACGGGATATACAAGCTGGAAATTTCAAACGGCAAGCTATGTTGAAGGAATATGTCGATTTTCAGATTCCGAGAGGTCCGTCTGCTGTTTCTATGTAATTTATTGTGTATAAGTATAGGTATGCGTATTAAAATGTATAAACTACTTATATGATGGAGGGTTACTTATGACAAATGTCGTTGTGTTGCTGACAGATCAGCAAGCATTACACTCTATCGGTGCTTACGGCTCCAAAATTTGTCGGACTCCAAATATCGATGCTCTAGCTAATGATGGTATTAGATTTACTCGCGCTTACACTCCATGTGCTCTATGTACTCCTGCTAGAGCTAGTCTTCTGACCGGTTTGTATCCTCATAAACATGGTGCAATACATAATACAGGTACTCACTTACCATTTACTCCAGACCTCATTGGGCAGGGACTTTCCATCTATCCCTCTGCAATGCAGGAAAGTGGTTACCAACTTGGATATGCTGGAAAGTGGCATAGTGGAATAATTAATAGTGCCAATGATGCAGGCTTTAGTGGATATGGCCCACCTGATTATGGAGATTGCTGGTCATCCACTGAATTTGAACAATATCTGCTGTCAAACAAATTGAGGAGGCCCGAAAAAGTCATAGAATTCTATGCTGAGGGTGAACCTCAATATGGTTATGGTGATGCAAGTGGTTACGTCGATGGTGCAATTGAAGCTACACCAAGTGGGTTTTTGACAAACAAAACTATTGAACTGATTGATCAGTTTAGTATGGTTAACCAGCCATTCTTTATAATGACCAGTTTTTGGGGTCCACACGCACCTTATTTGCCCGCAGCTGATTTTGCAGATTTGTACGATCCAAAAGATATTGCGCCTTGGGATAGTTTTACTGATGATCTACTAAATAAACCTTATATTCATAGTATTTATCGAAAGTATATTTTTCCTGGCGCAGCGAATGCAAAATGGGATGTCTGGGCTAAGGTTATTTCACGTTATTATGCTTTTGTTAGCATGATTGATCATCAAATTGGGTTAATTTTGCAACATTTGCGTGATCAGGGACTATATGATGATACTTTGATTATATTTGCATCGGATCATGGTGAAACTATAGGAATACATGGTGGCGCCTTTGATAAAGGTGCTATGGCATATGAAGAGGTATACAGAGTACCTCTCATTGTTAAAACTAAAGGTAACTGTAATTCTGGCAGTGCTCATCATGATTTTGTCAGCTTGTTGGATTTGCCGAGCACATTTCGCGATCTTGCCGGTGCAGATGACAAGTCATCTCATGGAAATAGCTTGTTACCAGTGTTGAATGGTCAAGGTGCAACTGGACGCGAGCATATCATGTCTCAATTCCATGGTCATCGTTTTCCGGTGGCTCAACGCATACTGTGGTGGGACAGATATAAATTTGTCTTGAACTTTGCGGATAGAGATGAACTGTATGATTTGGATGAGGATCAGTATGAAATGGACAACTTGATTGATCGGAGCGAATGTGTTGGGGTGATTAACGAATGCAAGCAACGATTGCTGATGTCTATGGATGAAGTAGATGACACCCTGGGTCCTCAGGCTAGGCATTTGCTCGAGAGAGACATATAGGTATGTATAACCTTCTATGATTGATAGATCAGAAGTATCAGATTTAGTAACAGTTGATCCATTTAATGTGATGCTCAAACCTCGGGGCGCCATATGTAATTTGGATTGTAAGTATTGCTATTACTTGAGGAAAGAAGATCTATATCCGAATTCCTCGTTTCGCATGGAGAAGAATGTCCTCGAGAAATTTGTAGAAGAGTATATAGCTGCTCAGGCCGGTCCTGAAGTGGTGTTTTCATGGCAAGGTGGCGAACCTACACTTATGGGTATTGATTACTTTAGGCAAGCAGTCGAGTTTCAAACCAAATATTCTCGTCCAGGTATGCGAGTCACCAATGCGTTTCAGACTAACGGTGTGCTCATAGATGACGAATGGTGCAGTTTTTTTAGGGATAATGAGTTTTTGCTTGGCATTAGTCTTGATGGTCCTATTGAATTACATGATGCGTATAGGGTAGATAAAGGCTGAGATGGGACTTTCGATGATGTTATGCGGGGCATTGACTATGTGCAGAGGTATGAAGTAGATTACAACATTCTAACTACCGTCCATTCTGTTAATAGCAAACATCCATTGACTGTATACAAATTTTTGCGAGACACTATAGGCGCTAAATATATACAATTTATTCCCATTGTGGAAAAGATGAACGTTTGTGGTACTGATCAGTGGAGTGTAAGTGATCGTTCTGTGCAGTCTGAGGACTACGGTGATTTTCTACTTACAATATATGATGAATGGGTTGCTCATGACGTGGGCACAATCTTTGTTCAAATTTTCGATGTAGCCCTTGCTGCGTGGTCAGGAATGAGACCTGGTCTATGTGTGTTTGAAGAAACTTGTGGTAGTGCTTTGGCTATGGAACATAATGGTGATCTGTATTCCTGCGATCACTTTGTTGAACAAGATTATCTGTTAGGAAACTTGATGGATGGCAATATAGTTGATCTGGTCTCTTCGTCTCAGCAGAAACAGTTTGGGTTAGCAAAGCGTGATGATTTGCCAACATATTGTCTGGAATGTGAGGTTCGATTTGTATGTAACGGTGGTTGTCCGAAAAACCGATTTATTGTGACTCCAGCAGGTGACAATGGGCTCAACTATCTGTGTGCTGGTTACAAACGATTTTTTACTGGTATAAATCTGTCAATGGACTATATGGCGTCACTTTTGAAAAATAAGAGGCCGGCATCGGATGTAATGCCTTGGATTCGGAGAGAGAAACTGGACTGGATCAGGAGTGTAAGTTCGGTTAATCGTAATGATTCTTGCCCATGCGGAAGCGGTAAGAAATACAAGAAATGTTGCATGATATAAATTAACTGGTATCTTTATAGTGATTCTATGTGCGAAATTAATATGGTTGATATTGGGAAATAATAATCATGGATAAGATTATTGAGAAAATCAGTGCAATGGGAGTAATTCCAGTAGTTGCTATCGAGAATGCTTCGGATGCTGGTGGATTGGGGGATGCATTAATTGAAGGGGGTTTGCCATGTGCTGAAATTACCTTCAGGACCGCAGCTGCAGCTAGTGCAATTAGAACGCTATGTAATTCGCATCCGGAAATACTTGTTGGAGCTGGAACTGTATTAACAAAGTCAGATGCTGAAACAGCAGTTGATGCCGGTGCAAGCTTTGTCGTAACACCTGGTTTTGATGGTGATTTAGTGGACTGGTGTTTGGATCAAAGCATTCCTGTTATACCTGGTGTGATGACTCCAACAGATATTAATGCTGCTATCAATAGAAAATTAAATGTACTGAAATTTTTTCCGGCTGAAGCAGCTGGTGGGGTCAAGACACTTAAAGCTATTAGTGGACCATATGGAAGCATAAAATTCGTACCTACTGGAGGCATTACTCTAGGTAATTTAGAAGCGTATCTTTCTTTACCTAATGTTGTGGCCTGTGGGGGAAGTTGGCTGGTTCAGAAAGATCAAATTTCCAGTGGTGAATTTGATACAATTGAGTGTCTGGTACGAGAAGCAGTGCAACTTGTAGAACGTATACGGGGTAATTAGTTATGGGTCAACGCATAGTAACCTTGGGCGAAATTATGCTTAGATTGAAATCTCCGGGCTTTGAGAGATTTTTTCAATCACCTAACCTAGAAGCCACATTTGGGGGTGGAGAAGCCAATGTTGCAGTTTCACTGGCAAATTTTGGATCGCATGTATCGTTTGTAACAGTACTGCCAGAAAATGCTATTGGCGAAGCTGCTGTCAGGTATCTGAAGAGTCGTGACGTAGATACATCACTGATAAAACTGCAAGGTGACCGTATTGGTATATATTTTTTAGAATCTGGCGCAAATCAGCGTTCATCTAACGTGGTTTATGATAGGGAAAATTCTTCTATTGGCGTTGCACCTACAGATAGTTTTGATTGGGACAATATCTTTGCTAATGTTGGTTGGTTTCATATCACCGGGATCACCCCAGCTTTAAGTGAATCTGCTGCTGAAATTTCTTTGGAAGCATGTAAGTATGCTAAGGCAGCGGGTGTGACAATTTCTTGCGACTATAATTTTCGCAAGAAATTGTGGAAGTATGGTAAGAATGCTCCAGAAGTTATGCAAGAGATCGTGAAATTTGTGGATGTTGGCATTGCCAATGAAGAGGATTGTCAAAAATCATTGGGTATCACTGTATCTGATGATGATTTGGAAAAATCGGTACATTCTGGAAATTTAAATATGGAGAAATATGAGGCTCTGGCAAAAGCAGTGTTTGCAAGTTTTCCTAATCTCAAATACCAAGCCATAACCCTTAGGCAAAGTTTTAGTGCAAGTCATAATGGTTGGTCTGCCTGTATGTACAATGGAGATGAATTCCTAGTGAGCAGACATTATGATATTACTGATATAGTGGATAGGGTGGGTGGAGGCGACTCTTTTGCGGCGGGACTGATATACGGTTTGCAAATGTCAATGTCGGACCAACAGGCTTTAGAGTTCGCAGTGGCTGCATCATGCCTTAAGCATTCCATATCAGGCGATGTTAATTTAGTTACACTTGGAGAGGTTAATAAACTAATGTCAGGTGATGGGTCAGGTAGGGTTCAGCGTTGATTTTGATTGCTAATAGAAAATCATTGGATTAATTGTTGAAATGGTTTGCAAGTAAAATCACCAATCAAGGTTTATATTCGTTATATTCCTGGATTTGATTAGGTCCTTTATCTCATTAGTGGCAGATTGCAGGTGGTGCGCCTGCTCTTCATGAGTTTCGACGAAGATGTGCTCGATTCTTTTGTGAAGACCATGGTTGATTAGTTTGGTTAATATAGAGTGTTCAACACCCTCAACATCTAGCTTTAGCAATTTTACATTTGCTTGAAGATTGACAATAAACTCAGATAGATCTATCGCCTCTACTTCAACGAACTTGTCTTTGCGGACGTTTGCTTTTTCATGTAATAGAGAAGAGCCAGTTGACCATAACAGTTCATTCGTGTCTGAATTGTTGTGGAAATACAGTTTGGTTGTGGTCTTACGGTCAAGAACAGCCTGTCTATAGCAGTGTGCATTTGGGTACTTAGATAATCGTTTGGCAAGGACTTTAAATGCATGTGGATTAGGCTCAAACGCGTAAACTGTGGCGCCTGATTTGCATAAGTAATTACTGACGTTACCTACGTTTGCACCACAGTCAATAGCAATGTCACCTTCTTCGAATTTGATTGAATATAGTGCAACAAAAGCTTTGTCTTTTGCGCTTTTATTGGATTTGATTGTCCGTTTGAGTTTACCTAGCAAAACTTTGATCATTGTATTGGGAGTATAGTTATGTTTGAGATTAGAGAGTACATGCTCAGATTGTTAGTGGATCATGATAAAACTATACGAAAATAATTGACCTTAGCGATTATATCATGGTGATTATTGCTAATTGATGAACTGGCTTAAATATTGAGACATATGTAATAAGTTATAATTAGTTTTATGGATGATCAAAATGTTAATGACCAAATGTTAGCAGCTGTTTACTATGGGCCACGTGACATTAGATTGGAGCAGCGTAATGTTCCTGAGATTGGCGCTGATGAAGGTCTACTCAGAGTGGTCAGTACTGGAATCTGTGGTACAGATATCCGGATATTTAAGGGTGAACATGCGAAATATCCTCCAGGCACTAATCGTGTGCCAGGCCATGAACTTGTTGGAGACATAGTATCTATAGGAGAGAACGTTAAAGGGGTTACTGTTGGGCAACGTGTTTTTCTGGCTCCTAACATGGGTTGTGGTCAGTGTAATCAATGTATTTCGGGCAATAACAATCTATGTGCTGATTATGATGCACCAGGTATTACTTATGATGGGTCGTTTGCTGAATATATGCGTGTTCCTTCTCAAGCAATTTTGCAGGGTAATCTTATCGAGATAGACAAAGATTTGGATCCAGCTGTTGCTGCTTTGATTGAGCCATTTGCCTGCGTATTGCGCGGTCAGGATGCGCTAGACATACAGCCAGGTGAAAATGTACTTATAGTTGGAGCCGGACCAATTGGGGTAATGCATGTAATGATGGCCCGTTTACGTGGTGCTGCGCATATTATAGTTAGTGAACTGAATCCTGATCGATTAGCTCAAGTCAAGGGATTTGGAGCTGATACGATTGTGAACAGCTCTGAAGATGACTTGCACTCTTTAGTTTTTGACAAGACAAAGGGTGTTGGCGCTGATGTTGTCATAGTTGCAGCGCCTTCACATGAAGCACAAAAGATGGCCTTAGAAGTAGCAGCTATAGGCGGTCGTATAAACTTTTTCGGTGGGCTGCCTAAGAAAAGACCTACTGTGAATTTGGACTCCAACTTAATACACTATCGAGAACTTCATGTTACAGGCACAGCAGCATGTAGTACAAATGACTGTCATAGAGCTGCTCTAATAGCAGGTTCTGGGCGTATTAACTTCTCTGAGATTGTGGGTGCCCGATTTGCATTGCGTGACGCTGATGAAGCTTTCAGAATGGCTGAGGAAGGGAAATTTATCAAGGTTGTGCTTGAACCCTAATTGCAGCTGTTGTATTTATCGCAAATAGTACAGTCTATCCAAGACTATCATTTTAGTATTTTCCGAGTAAAATTTAGGGCCTTACGAGCTTCTTCATCTATGTCTAGTCCTTTAGCCAGATCTCTAAATACCTTTATGTCACGACCAATCTCACCTCCTGGCATTAGGAACGGTTCCAT
>CAWWAV010000016.1:0-11412 GCA_963934935.1 uncultured Anaerolineales bacterium | reverse complement strand
AGACAGACTTTTACCAACCTCTTGACGGTTATTAGAAAGAGACACGGCCAAAGCCCCAGCCTTTTTCATTAGAGATGTCTCAGACATTTCTAGATCTTTGATGGTTTGGGTATTTACTGCAATACTATCAAGTTCAGATTGCGCCTTATCTCCATATGTTATTACATCTTCTAAATCTGACCCGTACTTGCGTTGTAAATCTTGAATTAAATGCAAACGATCTTCCACTTCATTGAGACGACTGGGATTAAATTCTATACCATCCTTATAGACAAGTACTTCTGAAACGAAATCTTGCAATTGATCAACTAAGCTTTCAGATTGAACTTTGACATTTTGAATATTAGGATCAATTCGAGCTAATTTCTGACATAACTCAGATATTTCGCCCAACAACTCAGTTGCAATGTTTTGATCATTATCATTTCCATGATATCCGGATACTGCAAGTATTTTATCTGTAATTTCTGCAAGGTTTTCTACATTTGCCAGCTTTGCCCGCTCAGATCTCAGCTCTACTTCCTCTCCAGGCACTAATTCAGCCGCACGAATTTCATTGACTTGAAAACTTAATAAGTCAACTCTCTGCAATTTTTCCATCTCAATACTACGCAAGTCCGAAAGCTTGTCCCTTGCACGTGTAATCTGTCCAATTATTCTGCTTAATTCTTCACGCTGTTTATTCAGGCCACCAAAACGATCCAGAAGCGATAAATGCTCACTCACTCTGAGCAATGATAAGTGTTCAGATTGACCATGAACGTCTACTAATAGTCTCCCAATATCACGTAATAGTGTGAGATTTACTGTGCGCCCATTAATACGGCAAATATTCCTACCATTACGCCTCAATTCCCGACCAACTGTAATATATTTGGGGTTATCTGAATCGTCCAATCCCTCCCGAAGTAACAAACTATCAATTTCATCCTTCACTGACTTTTCAAGAGCAAAAACACCTTCTACTATTGCCTTATCACAACCAGTACGGATGAGAACAGTATCAGCACGTCCACCTAACAACAAACTTATCGCATCAATAATGATAGATTTTCCAGCACCAGTCTCACCTGTCAGTACATTAAAACCAGGTTTAAAACTGACCTTGGTAGTATCTATAATTGCCAAATTATTTATAGTTAATTCACTTATCATGACAACTAGATAGAAACACTACGCAAACGCGCATATAAAGTTGTAGAAGCAATAGCCAAATAAATAATGCCCCACATCGTAAGATTGAATAATCCAGCCAACAACATGCATCCAACAGCCACATAACTAAGATATTTGCCGCGTCGCCTACCAATAGCGCGCCTTATAATTTCTGATATGATCCCAGCAGCGGTGGGAGCAAGAAATATTACAAACCATCCTAAACGCACCATTAATGATCCTGCGAGGCCAGACAACACGAACGATATTACAGCCGCAACTACATAATCATGCCAAACTGCCGTATCAAATATAGCCTGCTGTTGCTTAACACATCCTACGCATCGATACCCTACCGGCGTCTTACGCGCACAATCTGGACAAATTGGCTCATCACAACGATTGCATCGCAAAGTTGTCTCACGTCCGGGATGATTTATACAACCCGGCGAAACATGTTTGCGAATCTGATCAATGTCTACGGCAAGATTGTTGTTATCATAATCTGTCATTTGGAGTCACGTCCCTTAATAGACATCCGTTCACTTAAGTCACTATAGAAGTAATTAGGGTCTTGTAATCGTACAAAATTACAGTTGCGACTGCTAGCTTGCACACGTACACAATCGCCATCCATTATTACCGTCTCAAGCTGTCCATCTAAACTAAGAATAGCATCATAATTGGTTCGAATGACAATTGTCACAGTACAGCCTTCTGACAATACTACAGAACTACCCATACTTAAATGCGGCGATATAGGTGTTACTACAAGATTACGTAGATTGGGTGGCAAAATCGGTCCACCCGCTGCAAGCGAGTAGGCAGTAGATCCAGTTGGTGTTGATACTATCACGCCATCGGCTACATAATTAGCAAGCACAGCATTATCTACTTGAGTTTCAAGACGAATGGGCCTCGCTAATGCACCACGAGTGACAACAATTTCATTTAGCGCATGTTGTCTCATTAATTGTTTACCATCACGTATAAGCTCACCGTGGACAAGCATACGGGGTTCTAAGTCAAAGTCCCCTTTAAGAATTCGGTCAATAGCATATCGCCAATCATTTTCAGGTATTTGCGGAAGGAATCCCACTTCCCCCAGATTAATACCCAAAACTGGACATCCCATCTGCGCAGCTACCCTGCCTACACGCAACATAGTTCCATCTCCGCCAACTGCCAACAACATATCAGCATTGTAATTGGGATTGTGGTCCAATTCAGATATAAGCATGGTGTTAGAAACTAGACCTAGTTCGTCTTGCAAACGCCCATTTATTTCATCGGCAATTTGTTGTGATCGAGCGACCTGGGGATTATGAAATACAAGAAAGCTATTTGGTATTTTTGTCATTGTTATGCTATGAAGTCAAATCATCACCACACACTGGTTGGAAACTACAGGCTATACATCGGTTCTGATATTTATGTGAGCGCAATACATTTGCAGCAGACATATCTGTACGCATGCAGGCAACTAAATCAGTTAAATCCTTCTCTAGTTCACGACCATAATCTACTTGATAGGTACCATCATAATATTTGATTATCCCATAATTTGGGCGCTTTCCATAATGTTCTTCAACTAAATGACAATAAGCTGCAACTTGTAACTTATGAGACCGATATGCTCCCGTGCTTGGCATCAGAGTTGATTTGACTTCAACTGGTATGTACATTCCTTTACTAAACAACAAATAATCTGGTTTTCCAGTTAAGCCCAAGCGCCTAGACAACAGCGGCTTTACAACTGGTCCATTTCCATGGGTGTCCATGTAAATGATTTGTCCTTCTGACATGCTATCACCCTTAACAAAGTGCCTACCACGCCAAACTAGCAATACACCGACGACAATTAACAATGTAACTAATACAGTCAATTGATATATGCTACTCCAAGCTAATATGACCTATCAAATCAATTAGATCAATATCCATCAACGTAGAGCAACAGCATCAATAAATAGTAAAATCGCAGCAAAAACACCGATAACAACCAATAAATAACCACAGTATTGCAGACCTAAAGCATGTTTGACACGCTTGTTGTGATTCAAGTGCACTGACGTACCGTATTGCAAATTAGATGAATCAGAAATGGGTATCTCCTGGACTCTCCGCAACCACCAGGCACGCTTACAATATACATATTCAGCAATTTCAGATGCTCCAAACACAATACGCAAAGAGTTCAACTACCTCGCAATTTTTCCACAGAATTAAGAGCCTTCTCCAATCTCTGTTGACGCACGCTCATAGTCAAGTCTCCACGTGTACGCTCCCGCACACTGCGTACTACATCCGTATTCCGACGTAAACCACCTGTAATTGCGTCAGGAAAGTCAATTGTGACCAAAAGGCTGTATATTTCGTCCATTGCTTCCAAAAGGCGCTCAGCTTCCTCAGAATGATCTATTCTAATAATATCCAGAATAGTGCGGCGTAGCTCAGTTGCTGCTTCTGATAATCCCTTCAAATACGTTGAAACTTCTACCTGTAGTTCATCAGGTCCAGGCAATTCACCATCACTGACCAATGACAACAATACATTGGCTTCAACAAACTCTTTGAGACCATCTTGAGTGTAACCAGCAAAATAGAGATCTGGATCGCCAGATACTACCATTCTCAACTGATCTGCTGACTCAGTTGCCTCAGCCAAAAGTGATTTAGCCTCTGTCATGTCACCCCTGTGAATAGATCGTATTGTATTAGCACATAAACGAATCAAAGCGCGCGACTCACTTAGAGCTTTGTCTCTAGCAGTGTTTTTTTTGAACAGCGCCTTACGAATTTGATCCCCGATCAATGCCAATCGGGAAAATTGATTATTTTGGTGATCTTGTCGCAAGTTCATATCCTTATATTTAGTTTTACACATATCGATTTGATCAGTCGAGACCCATCCTATAACCCAAACAGCCGCCGGTGATATTCCGACGGCTGCTTATATCTTTTTACATAACCCTTACTAATCCAGTTATTATTAGAAAGGAATGTCTTCCTCAGTCATAGGAGGTGGACCATCATATTCTGACGCATTTGCATCACTAGAACCAGTCTGACCTCGACCTCCCAAAAACCGTACTACTTGTGCAGTGACTTCATATGTAGCACCCCAACTTCCATCTTTACGCTGAAAGGTACGAGGGTTTCCATTATCGTCACAGTTCATGCGACCTTCAATCAATACTTGGCGACCCTTACCTAGATACTGATTACACGTTTCAGCCTGGTTGCCCCAGACAGATACTCTCCACCATACTGTACGCTCCTGATTGTTGCCATCCTTATCTCGCCATCTCTCATTAGTGGCAACACTTAGATTAGCTACAGCCTGACCACTAGGGGTGTATCTTAGTTCAGGATCACGACCTAAATTTCCTGCGAGTATAACTCGATTATACATAGTGTTTTGCTCCTTTCCGACAAAAACTGAGTTGAAATTGAGTTTACATTAAGATGTTTGCCGGTCTCAATTAGAAATTCTACTAGTTTTGAATAATAGTGTCAAGACATTTGTTCTAAATATAATAACTTGCTACCTAATTGAACGTAAAAATCAATAATAGTCAAATTTTTGTCAATTCTAGTCCACGATAGGAGGACGGAATTTGTATCCGTAAATTATCATACCTTCTGTTCCATCATCACTCATTTTACGAGTGACCATTTCAACTTCCATGCCAATTTCTAATTGATCAACATCTACATCTGTTAATTGCGCAGTAACCATTGGTCCCTCTTCTAGTTTAATCAAAGCCACAATATAGGGAGTATTCTCCGTATGGCCATTTGGAGGATCAAAAACTTGAGAAAATGAATGTATATTACCTGCACCTGAAAACTGGTACAAAGCCTGGGCACCCTGAGAACATTCAGGACAAACGTCCCTAGGCGGAAACAACTTTACGCCACAGTGTTCACATACCTCCCCTAGAAGATTGTATCTATGTTTTTGTAGTCGCCAATTCCTAGGTACTTGCATGATAAGATAACACCCTCATAAATTAAACAATTACACTAACGTCCAACCATATTTTATACAAATATTCTATCAAAAACTATCCGGTTTTTTTATCTACTGTCAATCATATGTAATATGTGAGTAACTGCAGTAGCTCCACTACTACCTAAGCACTGTGCTAGTGCCCATTTTGCGTCTAATACTTGGTTTTCTTTCGCAGTACCAGCCAACTGCTGCGCTATCTCAACAATCTGATATACACCAGTCGCACCTCCTGGATTGCCCCGTGCCTTAAGTCCACCGAAGGTTGATATTGGCAAACTACCTTGAAGACTTACGGACCCGTTTTGTGCCATTTCCCATCCGGATCCCTGAGACGCAAAACCACATGCTTCTAACGACATAGCAGCGTAAACTCCGAAACGGTCATAAATCTCTGCAACATCTATATCATTTGAATCTATGCCAGCCTGATCATAGGCATATCGTGCTGAAGTCTCAGCAGCTGAAAAAGTAAGTAAGTCTTCTCTATCGTGTATTGCCAAAGAATCCGTGGTCAAATTCGATGCAGCGATTTGAATGGTTCGCCCTTCTACCAATTCTCTGTCCGATGATGTAATAACCAATGCGGCAGCTCCATCAGCATCTGGAGCAGAGTCAAATACGTTTACTGGTGACGACACCATCGCTCCTCTAGAATACTGTTCACTACTGATTAGATTGCGAAACATAGCATATGAATTGGTAGAAGCATTTTTATGTGCATTAACTGAGAATCCTGACAAACCATCAATAGGCACACTATATTCATACATGTATCGTCGCATTATAAGTGCTGCGATGGCTGGAGCAGTTAATCCATGAGCTAGTTCCCAGTCACTATCCGCACCACCTGCTATAGCTGTTGTTACATCTGTACCCACAGCGTCTGTCATTTTCTCCACGCCTACTACTAAGGCTGTATTAATCTCTCCACTACGAATCGCAAGAGTTGCCTGTCTTACAGCTGCAGCTCCCGATGCTCCGGCAGCTTCTACTGTAATAGCTTCAGTACCCCTAAAACCACAAAAATCAGCAACTAATGCACCAACATTTAATTGTTGGGACAAACGAGGAGAGAGCATATTACCTATAAAAATCGCATCTGGCTTTTTTGTGTTAGAGGATAGCAAAGCTAAATTAACTGCCTCCCAAGCTAGATGGCGCAATGATGTACCCCAATGTTCGCCAACTTTTGTACAACCTGTGCCTGATACGTAGATATTTGTCGAGCCAGTCATTTTAGTGCCAATTTACCTCGATAACGCGCATATGTAGCATAATCTATCACTGTACGCCTCTCTATATAGTCTTTTGTGGTAGGAGCCAAAGTCTGGCATGATGACAGCTTTTCATTGATGGACAAATCAAATGCATCAGAACCTGCGCCTGACCCAAATGACACCAATAAAATACGATCTCCTGTTTGTGCCACATCAAGTACTGCAGTAAGTCCCAGCAAAGCCGAACCTGCATAGACATTTCCTACATCCGATGCCAACAAACCAGTTGCAATTTGTTCAGTTGTGAATCCTAATATTTTTGCAACTTGCTGCGGAAATTTACTGTTAGGTTGATGAAATACAGCATAAGCATAATCAGTTGGCTTAGTACCAAGAGCATGCATTAACTGTTCAGCACATTCAGCTATGTGTTTAAAATAGGCTGGCTCGCCAGTAAACCGTTTACCATGTTGTGGATATTTAGCATTTTGTCGACGCCAAAAATCTGGTGTATCAGTAACAAACGACAAGCTTCCTTCGATTGTAGCAACAGATTCCTCAGCAGTACCTAATAGAAACGCTGCCCCACCGGCACCTGCAGTATACTCTAGTGCATCACCAGGACGACCTTGGGCAGTATCCATACCAATCGCAAGAGCATACTTTGTCATTCCCGAACCCACAAAACCAGTCGAAGCTTGGATGGCCTCAGTACCAGCTTTACAGGCAAATTGCCAATCTGCTGCCTGAGTATTAGGTACTGCACCGATGGCCTCCGCCACAATAGTAGAGGTTGGTTTGACTGCATATGGATGAGATTCGGAACCCACCCAGACAGCACCAATATCTATAGGATTGACATCAGAACGAGCAAGAACATTTCTGGCAGCTTCGATAGACATAGTAACCACATCTTCATCTATCCCTGCCACAGATTTCTCAGTCACTGGCAATCTATTAGATGGACCTACCCATAGTTTAGCAACATCTTCAGCCGGCAAACGATAACGAGGAATATATGCTCCATAGCCCACAATTCCTACAGGAATATCTGGTTTCATTGCCTGCAAATCTGGTTCCCGATTATCAATAGTCACAATATTCCTCATCTATTTCAATCTTGTTGAACTTAGAGTAATCACCGCAGCAGTTCCAAAGCTCGATCTATCCGTACATCATTCTCCGACACCATTTTACTTGCTATCACGTTAACATCATTTCCTTCTGCTCCCGCAGCAATTGCAACCTGGCGTGCATGTAATCCCATATGCCCCCTTTGTATGCCTTCGGTAGATAAAGCTCGCAAAGCAGCCAAGTTTTGCGCCAGACCAACAGAAACAATGATTTCGGCTAATTCAGAGCTTGACTGCACATCAAGTAACTTCAGAGCTGCTTGAGAGCTTGGATGTACTCTAGTTGCTCCACCAACAATACCAACAGCCATAGGCATCTCTATCTCACCGCATAAAGACCCATTACTGTCAACATACCACTTTGACAAACTAGTATAGGAGCCTGAACGCGCGGCATAAGCATGAGCACCTGCTTCAATTGCACGCCAGTCGTTGCCAGTTGCAATCACTACTGCATCTACTCCATTCATAACTCCCTTATTATGAGTAGCAGCTCTA
Source organism: uncultured Anaerolineales bacterium (assembly GCA_963934935.1). Taxonomy (GTDB): domain Bacteria; phylum Chloroflexota; class Anaerolineae; order Anaerolineales; family UBA11657; genus UBA11657. The sequence goes on along the minus strand of CAWWAV010000016.1, from coordinate 3,391 downwards.
TAAGGATCTACTGATGCGAAAGCCCATGCTTCAATTATTCCATCTCTTACTTTTTCAGCATTGTAATTGGCAAATCCCAACGCTTCTAGTGGTATAGTGACATTTGCACTAGCTAATCTGCGATCTGCAAGGTTAGACAATATACGAAGATGAACTCTGCCACCGGTAATTTCTTCAATGATTGGTGACAGAAATTCGGCAGCTGTATTGACTGCATTAGCACCCATAGCATCGCGAGTGTCATAAATCAAATGAACAATAATAAAAGGTCCAATAGGAGATTCGTGAACCACGCGGACCTCTATGTCTTTGACACCACCACCTAGATCAGATATCACTGGATCGATATCCATTACACTATCAATAACTGTTTGCTTATTGTTCAGCAGATCATGGTAGGCCACATCTACATCCTCCAGATCCAGGACCTGTATTTGCCCAATCATCTCCGGAGAAGTACTTTTAGCTTGGAATCCTCCTCCCGCTCTAGCCAGTTTGGCAGCAAAACTTGCCCCTGCAACAACCGATGACTCTTCAATCACCATCGGAACAAGTATTTCACGACCATTCACAATAAAATTAGTTGCTATACCGATTGGTAAACCATGCACACCAATCACATTCTCTATCATGTGATTAGCATTTTCAACGTTCAGTCCCTCATTTCCGGAAAGTGCGGCTATATGTTTCAACTCAAGAGTACTTTTTGCTAACAACACCTGATGGCGCTTTAGCACTTCTAAATTATAAAAATCAGGCAAACGTGACACATTTGTGGAAGAATTCATTTTTCAATTTCGATCAGTGACTTTACCTACCCTAATCCCTCAAAATCAAACAATATGTAACTCAATTGCTATATATTACCTATTTTTTCTTTCAAAAACTATCAAAGTTACTCAAATTGCACAAAAATATAGTAATAGTATAAGTAAAGTCAGATTACTCATCCAAATACTTGGCCAATACATCGATAGTTGTTTGTCCAGACACACGAATCCGATTCCAAGTGAAAGCACCAATAATATCATGTTCAAGTCCAAATTCCGTTGTTACTGCACCCCAGAATCCTAGTGCCTTAAGGTAGTCAATCACTTGTTGATCATAAAATCCACTTGGGTAACTAAAATAACGCGGCTGTACACCTATCTGCGCCTCAACAGTTTGCATAGAACCAAGAACTTGATACTGGACTAACTCAAACGGACGATTTGAAAGTTGTACATGTGTCTTGCTATGTGGCTCAATTTTCCATCCATAATCATACATTCTGTGAGCCATCCTCCATGTCAGATATGATGGATGATTTTCATCCATCAGTTGCGTTAGCACAAAAATGGTGCCTGTATATCCAAATGCGTCCATATGCGGAAAAGCATGTTGATACAAGCCTCGATAACCATCATCAAAACAGAAAACTATCGGTTTATCTGGTAAATCTATGCCTTGAGCAAGATAATAAGTCAAATCATACAAACTGACAGATTGATAACCCTGAGCATGTAAAAATGCTAGTTGCTGCCTAAAGACTCCAGGATGGACCGTAAGTCCTACACGTATATTGTCGGCATCATTGGGTAGCGGTTCTATATAGTGATACATTAATATCGGTACCCTAGCCATCCTATCATCTCCAAATTCATCAGGTGTAGGAAATTGGGTAGGAACTGACGTGGAAGTTATAGTAGCAGTTATCGGAACCACACTACTTTCTACAGCTTCTGTAGTAAGAAAAGTGGCTGTAGCAGTAGCTTTATCTTGTGGTACGTTGGTGGCTGTATCTACTGCAACTATTGGAGTACTAGTGGGATTAGACTCGATTTGGATCACTGACAAAGTTGACGATTTGTCTGATGTCGGGCTCTTTATTGTATTAGTAACTGCTATTTTTTCCGCTATATTTGCGACACTGTCATTCTCAGTGGGAGGTAGTGTTTCCCTCATAGGTAAGCTGTCTACATCTACGTTAGAACACGCATTCAATGCAAGCAATATAATTAGGTAAATTGACAACAAATTATTATAAAACCAACAACTATGTTTTCTAATCATCAGTATCTATTCACTATAAATTAAATCAAAATCCCCGCATCACCGGGGATTTATAGTGCAATATATATACATAAACTACTCTTACTCAGGCATCATTTCTGTACCTAAGAAATAATCAAGCCAAATCCATAGAAGAGCAGCATAAGATAGACACAGAAAAGTGAAATTGTTGATAAGAACATCAAGAATGCCAAAATTCAAATCAACTGCATAGCGATTCACCGAAGTACCAAAAGCAGCTACTGTAGCGTAACCTGCAGCCATACCTACTGCAATAGAAATAACCCAAACTACTACACGTTTTGCTACCATTCTAGCCTCCTAAGCACAATATCAAATACATTGAAATTGTAGTTTATAGACAGATTATAGTCAAGCATCTTGGAAATTAATAGACAAAACCATAAGTTGTCATGTTACTCAAATGTCCTGATCTAGAATTGCTGGTTCTGATTTCCATGCTTCTAGAAATCTCGAAGCACGATTTGTTTCCCATAATCCAGTCAGTCCCACCAAAACAAACCCTATTGCAAACAAAGCCAGAAATGGTGCTAATGCTGGCATACGTTGAATCGAAAGCAGGAATGATGCCACGGCGTAGACCGCAAAAAACAATTCTAACCATACTGTTTTGTCGTTTTTGTTTTCATGCAAGTTATATATAGAAACAGACAATCCACTGTTTTTCGGAGTACGTAAGAACTCATTAGGCTTATATCGAAAAATAGCCTCAATCACTGCCCTAGTATTGTTTACAGCAACTCCTAATCCTAATAACATCAAGACTGGAAACCAAATAAACCTCATCAATCCTTTACGATATGCCATCACCTGCGCAATAGCATATAACACTGGTGGTCCAAGACCAGCAATGCCAAGCCATTGAGGCAAAACATTATTTACATTTGTATACAACATGCATGGTATGCTGAATACAAGAAAGCAAAGCATCATCGGATGCATTAGATAGCCACCCAAATGCATGATAGCCTGAATACGCTTCCAGATAGAAAATTCCGCAAAACCCACCAGTCTAATTGCATGCTTCAGTAGACATTGTACTGAACCTTTGACCCATCTAAACTGTTGCCTCTTAAATGCATGTATTCCAACAGGGATTTCCGCTGGCGATACAACATCCGACACGTATCTGAATTCCCAACCTGCCATCTGAGCCCGATAAGAAAGGTCCAGGTCTTCTGCAATAGTATCGCTTTGCCAACCCCCAGAACTTACAATACATTCTTTGCGCCATATCCCGGAGGATCCGTTGAAGTTAAAACAAAGATTGTTACGACTGCGAGCTACCTGCTCCACCACTAAGTGTCCATCCAGCGCT
>CAWWAV010000015.1:0-12196 GCA_963934935.1 uncultured Anaerolineales bacterium | reverse complement strand
TACAGATGCCCCATATCAGGCATGTGCTTGATATCACGCACAGCTGAATCCCCCCTATGTGATTCAATTTCGCTTATCCACTCTTCACGGTTGCCCTGATTAGTATGTGGCGTGAGTTTTTCTAGCATTTCTCGTAAATCGCCTACAATTGCAACATCGACTTTAACATTCTTATCTACCTCGGTAGGGTCGATTTCTATATGGATTTTCTTAGCACGTTTAGCATAATTAGCCAAATTGCCAGTGACGCGATCATCAAATCGCATTCCAAATGCTAGAAGTAGATCAGCTTCTTGTATAGCAGTGTTTACCCATACTTCTCCATGCATACCCATCATACCCAGATTCAGTGGGTGAGATGCTGGAAATCCTCCAAGACCCAACAATGTCATAGACAATGGTATGTTGGTTCGTTCCACAAATTTCAACAATTCTGCCATGGCGCCTGATGCAATAACGCCCTGTCCAGCCAAAATGATAGGGCGTTCAGCATTATTTATTAGATCGGCAGCTTCTTGAAAAGTTTGTTGGTCCGCACTCATATCAGGACGATAACCCGGCAGTTTGACAGGTTGGTCGATCCATTTGAATTCTATTTTTTCATTCTGCACATCTTTTGCAATGTCAACTAGAACAGGACCTTGTCTGCCTGAACGGGCTATATAAAATGCTTCACGCAGCGTGTCCGCAAGTTCTTCTATTTCGGTTACTAGATAGTTGTGCTTGGTGATGGGAAGTGTTACTCCTGTTACATCAGTTTCTTGAAATGCATCAGTGCCGATGACTTGTGAAGGCACTTGGCCAGTAATACAAACTATAGGTGAAGAGTCGAGCATAGCTGTGGCAATACCTGTCACTAGGTTAGTGGCTCCAGGCCCTGAAGTGGCCATAGCAACCCCCACCTTACCTGAGGCTCTTGCATAACCATCCGCTGCATGGGCAGCGCCTTGTTCATGTCTAGTGAGGACATGATGAATATTGTAGTCCAGCATGGCATCATAAATTGGCATTATGGCACCACCAGGATAGCCAAAGATGTGTTCAACACCTTCCTTCACTAAAACTTCCATAGTGATTTGTGCTCCACTTAAAATAGGCATCTAAAACTCTCCTTGTCAAATCCGCTCTAGACAGCTTACTAAAATACTCGGATTTTTTACTACATTTATGACACTATCTATATATAAAAAAAGCCGCTCCTTTGTGTGGGGCGGCTCGTATGTTTCTCTTCTTCAGCTTGGATATTAGCGTTTACTGATCCTAGCTGGGGCCATCCCACGTGAGTCAGACTCCTCTACAATAACGAGGAGTACAAATAAAAACGATAGCACCAGCAATAAGAAATACATTATTAACAAATATCCCGTAAGAATTTAGTCTACTTCAAGCTCAGTGTAATGTCAAGGCTCAAATTATCATACTGGATAGTAAGTAATCCTGAAGATTATGAGTCAAAATATAGACTAAATTCGTGTGGATGTGTACGTAGACGGACTGCATCCACCTCATTTTCGCGTTTGTAGGCTATATAATTCTCAATGAGGTCAGGAGTAAACACATCGCCTTTAAGTAAAAAGTCATGATTATTCTCAAGCTCATCAAGTACTTCTGCAAGTGTACCAGGTACTTGTGGGACATTTGCTAGCTCCTCAGGTGGTAAATCATACAAATCCTTATCCATTGGTTCTCCAGGGTCTATCTGGTTTTCTATTCCATCTAGCCCAGCCATTAGCAACGCTGCACATGCAAGATACGGATTGCATGTTGGATCCGGAGCACGAAACTCGACTCTAGTGGCATTTTCACTTTTAGAGAAAGTAGGAAGTCTAATTATTGCTGAGCGGTTACGCTTAGAATATGCTAGGTTAACTGGTGCTTCAAAACCAGGTACTAGACGACGATAAGAATTGGTCGTAGGTGCAGCCAGCGCTAATAGAGCTGGAGCATGTTTTAGCAAACCTCCAATATAGTACAAAGCTTTATCAGAGAGTTGCGCATAACCACTTTTGTCATAGAAAACGTTTTTACCGTTTTTCCATAGACTCGTGTGCAAGTGCATACCACTTCCATTGTCCTCAAATAGTGGCTTAGGCATAAAAGTAGCAGTAAGCCCATGACGTCTTGCCACTGTTCGAACCAGGTATTTGTATTTTAGTAGATTGTCTGACGTGTTAAGTAAAGTGTCATAGCGTAAATCAATCTCACTTTGACCTGCAGAAGCTACTTCGTGGTGATGTGCCTCTACTGGAATACCTGCCGCTTGAAGCGTAAGCATCATGTCACTGCGAACGTCCTGCAGGGTATCAACAGGTGGGACAGGGAAATATCCACGTTTGGCCTGTATCTGTCCGCCTAGGTTAGGCCCTAAGTCTTCACCACTATTCCACCAGCCCTCACGACTATCAATTGCATAGTATGAGGAGTATGGTGTACTTTCGTATCTTACATCATCAAATATAAAGAATTCTGCTTCAGGCCCCCAGTAGCTTAAGTCCGCTATTCCACTTTGTTGCATGTAGTCATTTGCCTTTCTTGCAACAAAGCGTGGATCACGACTATAAGGCTCCAAGGTTACCGGGTCATAGATGTCACATATAATCACTAATGTAGGTACGTCGAGTACTGGATCCATGAAGGTTGTGGTTGCATCAGGGATGAGTAACATGTCAGATTCGTGAATTTGCTGGAATCCACGAATAGAAGATCCATCAAAACCAATACCGTTTTTGAAGAGCTCTTCTGTAAATTCATTTACCGGAATACTAAAATGCTGCCAGGTGCCAAACAAATCAGTAAATCTTATATCAACTATCTGTGCTTTACCTGCTTTTGCAGCTGCTATAGCTTGTTGTGGGGTAATTTGTTTGTCTGACATGTCTTAAATATATCTCCCAATAATCTAATCATTGCATTGAGCAAATACTTGACTTCTAGAATCATTAAAACTGACACAGTCTACCTTTAGTTAGGAAACATCTTACTAGGTAATAAACCTACCCTTAGCAGTCTGGACCAGATGAATTATTAATGAAAGTATTAGTATAAAAGTCAGGTGTAGTTTTGTCAATAACAAGTGGTTCAGATAGATCTATCAGTACATTTCAATCATTTCATATGTGTTTTGAGAGCCTGGAGACCGAGCATGTAAGATTTAGTACCAAATCCAGATATGCTTCCTATACATACTGGTGCCAACAAAGAGTCGCGTCGGAATGATTCGCGAGCATGAATGTTGGACAAATGTACTTCCACAACTGGGATGTCTATCGCTGCAATAGCATCCCGTAGAGCTACCGATGTATGAGTGAAAGCGCCAGGATTGAACAATACTCCATTTGCCCACTCGCGGGAAGAGTGTAGTGACTCAATGAGCACTTCTTCGCTGTTAGATTGCTTAATACAGATCGTGATTTTCAGCTCTTCAGCTAGTGCGGTTAATTGAGAGTCGATGTCAGCTAGAGTGTCGGTACCGTAGACATCTGGCTCACGTGTACCAAGTAAATTCAAATTAGGACCATGTAATACAAGTACATTAAGCATTGTTTTGTATCCTCATCTATCTTTTATTCAGTGAGTCTTTCGATAGTTTTTGTCAATATGTTGTCTTCTACCTGCACACCATATTCTACTGCACCAATACTGGTTGGCAAAGTGAAGTAAAGATTGCCGGATTTTTTCTTTTTGTCAGTAGACATTAGTTGTTTTATTTGTATTGTGCTCAGTCCGGGACACTTAGTAGGCAAACCTAGAGAAGTCAATTGTTTTTCTATTTTAGATGAAAGACCAGGTTCGGCTATTCCAATTTGTTCGGCCAATAGTGCCTCACCATACAAACCTATTGCTATGGCTTCTCCGTGGCGCAGCCTATAGTTGCTAGCTGCTTCGACACCATGTCCAATAGTATGTCCTAAATTGAGTTTAGCGCGTTCGTTACGTTCAAATGGATCTTGTTGGATTATATTGATTTTGACTTCTAAGGCTTTTTGTAGCAAATCTCTTGACAAAGGTAATGACTTTAAGTTTACTAATGAAAATAGTTCTGCATCAGCTATTATGCCATGCTTTATTACCTCAGCTAATCCCGCCTTATACTCATTATCTGGCAATGTAGTTAGTGTTTCTGGGTCTGCAAGCACCATTTCAGGCGGATGGAAAGCGCCAATCATATTTTTGCCTTGTGGAAGGTCCACTCCTACTTTACCTCCTATGCTAGCATCAATCATTGACAGCAGAGTAGTGGGAATATTGACCCAGCGTATGCCACGCATATAAGTTGCAGCTGCAAACCCAGCTATATCACCTACTACACCTCCACCTACAACTAATACAAGACTACTTCGGTCTAAATCATGTAGCAGGAACTGATCATAAATGTTGTGGACTGTTTCAAGTGTTTTGTGCGATTCTCCATCAGGGATGGAAAATACTGGGATTGATAACTGCTGACCCAATTTGTTGCTCCAAAGTGGAGTGATATTAGTATCACTAATTATGAGATTAGGTTGAGGAAGACCATGGTTGTTGAGCATTGACGTAAGGTAGGTCAGTGCTTTGACTCCTAAGATCAGAGGGTAACCACCAGTATTGGTTGTAATTGTATGGTGCCATGGCATTAGTTTGTCGACAATATGTTCTGCCAGCACGTCAGGCTTAGTATCATCAGTTTTTAATTGTAAGTCGAAAGAGTCATAATGTGCCTTACGTTGAGCTAATAAAACACTAATTGATGACGAGTTTTCCTGATTGCTTTGCAGTAAAGGTCTTTCATCATTGTGTGCTAGACGTGCCTCGATATTGGACTCAGAAGCTCTCAGACAAATCAAAACTCCATGATCTTTAGCAATAGATCTGTTGATATCTGATAGTAGAGTCCCACCTCCAAGAGATATTACACTGTTTTTATATTTAGTTATCTTCGCAAGAATATTGCTCTCAATATCTCGGAAAACATCTTCACCTTGGGTGGAAAAAATTTCAGCTATAGATTTGCCAGTTTGCTTAGAGATTTCTTCATCTGTGTCTACTAAAGTGTATCCTAGCAACTTAGCACATAGTCTTCCGAGTGTGGTTTTACCTGTTCCTGGAGGTCCTGCAAGTATTAGATTCATATGCAATCTATATCAGATGTAATATTAGTATGTTCAAGTTTAGATTATAAGTATTGTGTATTATTGAATATTGACAAAGCTACGTAAACTATCACCAAAATATAGTGGGTTCGTCATCTATTGTGATGTCATTCAAAGAAGCTCGTGGAAGAGTGTTAAATCTTGGATGCATCTCATCCAATGAATCCCCGCCTATTTTGCGCAATAGTTCATCTGCAAGCACAAATGCTACCATAGCTTCGCCCACTACTGCGGCTCGTGGTACTGCACAGAAATCTGATCTCTCATACGTAGTTGGACCAGGTTTTCCAGTAGCTAAATCAACTGTCTGCAATGGGTTTAGTGTGGTGCTAATTGGTTTCATTGCTGCTCGCAATACTAATGGTTGTCCCGTGGTGACTCCTCCTTCTGTGCCTCCAGCTCTGTTAGTATTTCGTGTAATTGAGTCTCCATCTAGAATAATTTCATCGTGCACTTCAGTACCACGCTTGCGTGAGTTATCAAAGGCTGGACCTATCTCTACACCCTTTATGGCGTGAATGCTCAGCATAGCTTTGGCTAAGATAGCCTCGATTTTGCGGTCCCAATGTACGTATGAACCTAGACCTGGAGGTACATTTAGCGCAACAACTTCGAACACTCCTCCCAATGTGTCTTTATCTTGCATAATCTGCCTAATATGTTGCCGCATCTTCTCGGATACTTTGTGGTCTGGACAACGTACATCTGACTCTTCGGAAAGGGAAATTCGTTGCTCTATCGGAATATCTTCTACTTGCGCCTGAATGCTACCTATCTCTGTGACATAGCTCCCTATTTTTATACCAAATTCACCCAGCAGTTTTCTGCATATGGCAGCAGCTGCTACTCTTGCTGTGGTCTCTCGGGCTGAGGCTCGTTCGAGGCTAAAGCGTAAGTCGCTATAGCCGTACTTGATTGCGCCAGTTAGGTCGGCATGTCCTGGACGTGGTGTGGTCAGGGCGGGAACTGCCTTATCTTTCCATTTGGCATGATCGAGATTGTGGATCTGCAAACTGATTGGGGAACCAACAGTGATTCCACTCATCACTCCGCCTAGTATTTGCACCTGATCCTTTTCGATTTTCATTCTTCCGCCGCTTCCAAACCCTTTCTGGCGTCGGGCTAGCTCATGGTTGATGTCGTCTGGTGCGAGTCGTAGTCCCGCTGGAATACCTTCCAATATAGCGGTGACAGCGGGGCCATGGGATTCGCCTGCGGTCAGTAATCTAATCATTTAATTCCCTCTCCGCGGCTTCTAGCATAACCGTCATTGGTGGCTGATGACCTGTCCATAATGTAAATGAAAGTGCTCCTTGTCGTACTAGCATCCCTAATCCTGAGTGAGCTTGTATTCCGTTTGAACGTGCTTGTTTTACCAACATAGTCTCTTTAGGATTATAGACTAGGTCATAGACAAATGTTTTGGGTGGAAAAGGTACAGTTGGAAACCAAGGAGTATTGTTTGCATTTGGAACCATTCCAATTGGTGTGCAATTGACTACTAAGGCACAATCTTGTGATGCTTGTCTAAGATCAGTGGGGTTCCAGTCAAATCTCAGTATATTCCCACCAGTAATTTGCTGAAAGTCATGCGCAATTTGTGTTCCTGCCTGTATATTTCTTCCAAGCAACCTTACCTCCGAAGCACGCTGAAGTAGTGCGAAAGCTACGGCTCGTGCCGAACCACCTGTACCAAGTATCAGAGCAGGGCGATTGGTTAGATTGATTTCGAGAGAGTCGATCTCCATAAGAAATCCTTCAATGTCAGTGTTTTCTCCATGTATTCGATTATCAACCCGAATTAGAGTATTGACTGCCCCTACTGCTTTGGCTGTATCCCCCAACTTATCAATCAATGGTATGACTGCTTTTTTGTGGGGTATTGTCACGTTTGCACCAACCCATTTACCGATTCGTAAATTAGATATTGCATCACTTAGTAGATCAGGACTTATATCTTGAGCAACATACTGATAATTCAGCCCAAGTGCTGAAGCAGCTGCATTGTGCATAATGGGAGATATGCTATGTGAAATTGGATGTCCAAGCAAGGCTAGCGTTTTCATTGTCAGGCTATGTTTGCTCCTAATTGACTAAAGGTTTTTGTAAACTCCGGGAAAGATTCATCTACTACTTCCGACTGCATTATTTTGGTACATCCTCGGGCAATCATCCCAGCTATAGCTAACGACATAGCCATACGATGGTCACCGTGACTTTCTAATTGAGCTGGATTTAGAACCTGGGGACCTACAAGTGTATAACCATCTGTGTGTTCTGTAAATTCGACACTCATTTTGCGTAGTTCTCCAAGCAAGGAAGAAATACGATCAGATTCTTTAAGACGTAATTCCGCAGCGTCTTTTACAGTGGTTTTACCCTCAGACTGGGTAGCAATTACTGTGAATATGGGAAATTCATCAATCATACGTACAACTGTTTCACCCTGTATAGTAGTTGATTTGAGCTTAGTATGTTTAATAATTATGTTGGCAATGGGTTCACCACCGGATTCGCTATTATGAATAATAGAGATGTCTGCCCCCATTTTGGTCAGAACGTCAAGTATGCCAGTGCGTGTTGGGTTTATTCCCACACCATGCAATGTTATGTTGCTTTCAGGTACTAAGATGGCAGATGCTACAAGAAATGCTGCACTTGAGCAATCTCCAGGAACAGATATTTTAGTGGCTGCCAGCGATTTATCGCTAGGTTGAATTGTTACTTTGTGTTTATCTGTGTCTAACTTTACGCCAAGTTCACGAAGCATTCGTTCGGAATGATCGCGTGATGGTCCAGGTTGGTGAATGGTACTTTCTCCTGTGGCTTGAAGTGCAGCTAACAGTAATGCGGCCTTCACTTGCGCAGATGCTACCTTTGGATGATGAATAATTCCATGTAAGTTTCCTCCTCTAATTACTAGAGGCGCGTTATCAGCAGAAATTGAAGCACCCATTTCACGGAGTGGTCGCGCCACTCTTCCCATCGGTCTGCGCTGCAAACCTTGTGTGCCAGTTAGTTCAGCAGTTATAGGTTGTCCTGCTAAAGCACCCATCAGTAATCGCATAGTAGTAGCAGAATTCCCACAATTCAGTGGTTTGTTTGGTTGTATCCACTTCCCACCACGTACAATCAAATCGCCATCCTTTTCTTTAATCTGAACACCTAATTCACGCAGACAATCAATCATGGATGTTGTTACACCAGCGCGTAGAATGTTGTTGAGACGCGATTCTTGTGGACTTAGTGCAGCGTGCAATAGAGCACGATGAGATATAGATTTGTCTCCTGGCAGTCGCACCTCTCCTAATAGTGGGGTAGTAGGACCTTTTACTTTCATGACTAACCTGATGGAGGGACAGGAAAATGATAATTTCTGATAGTTCGGATATTATTTAGCAATGCTTGTAGGGATTGCAAATCTTCGTCAAGAGCAATTTCCAACTTATCCATTGCAATACGTTGCTGATGTAATGCGTTTCTGATTGCGTCTTTATTAGTCTCCAGGATATCGATAAGCATTTGTACATCACTAGAGGCCACTCGGGTAGTATCCTTAAAACCGCTGGAAACCATTTCCCAAATGATTGGATCAATGTCTCCCTCTGAGTTTACAGCTGCTACTAAGCTGCAGGCTAAGAGGTAAGGTAAATGACTAGTTAATGCTGCCAATTTGTCATGTCTTTCTGCATCCATCTCAATGGGGATAGAGCCAACCGCAGATATGATTTGTCGTGCCAGATCAAGCATATTGTTGTCCGGATTGTTTGTGGGAGTTAGTACAAAAACTGCGTTTTGATATAGTGATGCATCTGCATATTCGAGTCCACCAGTCTCTTTACCACACATTGGGTGTCCACCTATTCCGATCAAGTTATTTGGCAGTAACGTCATAGCAGACGTTACCTCTGTTTTTGTCGATCCTAAGTCTAGTACTAGCACTGTCTTATCTGTATCCTCAGAAAGCTCCTTAAGCTCCATTAATGTTTCTAGTATTGTCCGTACAGGTGTGGCTAGAATTAGTATATCTGCATACTTTAAACCATCAACCAGACTTTCTGTAGCATGGTCAACCAATCCTCTGTCTAATCCCATGCGCCGAGTATGCAAATCAATTTCGACTGTTGTAATTCCGGCACATTTGCCCTGTAGAGCCATTGCCAATGAACCCCCCATTAGCCCCAAACCTACAATGGTTATGTGGCTATCTGATAGCAAATTCACGGATTTAGTCATTGTAGGTTTGGGGCTAATAGCTATTTTCTTCCAATTGTGGTAGCTATTGCACGGGTTTTTAGTACTAGGTCGATGAATCTTTCAGGTAGCAAACTCTGTCCGCCATCTGATAACGCCTGCTCTGGATTTGGATGTACTTCAATTATGAGACCATCGGCTCCCGCAGCTATTCCAGCAAGTGCAACAGGAGTGACGAAGTTCCATTTACCTACTCCATGACTTGGATCAAGAATTACTGGAAGATGCGTAAGACTTTTCAGAACAGGTAGAGCGTTAATATCCGTAGTATTCCGAGTGTATTTTTCAAAAGTGCGTATGCCACGCTCGCAAAGTATTACATTGCGGTTTCCCTCTGCCAGAATATATTCTGCACTCATCAATAGTTCTTCCAATGTAGCCATCATCCCTCTTTTAAGCAGTACAGGGAGAGTACTACGTCCTACTGTTTTGAGTAATTCATAATTTTGCATGTTGCGTGCGCCAATTTGAAGCATGTCTGCGTATTCGCTTATCAATGGCAACTGTTCTGGTGTCATTATCTCTGTTACAACTGGCAAACCAGTCTGCTCACGTGCTTCAGCAAGGATTTGGAGTCCTTCTTCTCCAAGTCCTTGGAAACTGTATGGAGAACTTCGTGGTTTGAATGCTCCACCACGCAATGCTTGTGCGCCTGCCTCTTTCACTGCATGCGCGCTTTCTAGCAATTGGCTTCGATCTTCTACTGAGCAAGGGCCTGCAATAATGCCAACATCCATGCCTCCGAACTCAACTTCTCCAACTTTTACAATGCTGTCATGGTCTTGCAGGTCTCGAGATACTAGTTTAAACGGTTGTAATACTTGCACAGATTTCTCCACTCCTTCCATGACTTCGTAGGTACGTCTATCTATTGGGCGATCATCTCCAATAAGTCCTATTATCGTACGCTCTGAACCGTCAGAAAGATGCGCTACAAATCCGTCTTTTTCTATACGTTTCACAACGTTTTCTATTTGTATTTGTGTTGCTGCTGCACGCATTATAATAATCATAGTTAATCTATTCGCTCCTCAGTATGTAAGTCAGGCCGTAAACTTCTGGCCTCATCTAGGTATACATGTACTATGTCTTTAGCGGATTTATGCGTGTTCCAGTGAATCAGAATACGTAAACAGTTCTTCATGCCGTGAGGAACACTCATTTCGTGTCCGCAAAGTAATGCTACATTATTCCAGCCTAACTTGCGAGCGGCAATAGCTGGATACTCTGCATTAAGATCTGGCGAGGTTGTGAAAATAGCTGAAGCTATATCATCAGCAAGAATCCCATTCCTATTGATCAGTTCACCCAACAACTTATCTGTAGCAGCCAGTATATCGGTTTCTGTATTAGAAACGACTGGCACTGCTCCCCTTACACCTCTGCAAACTTTCATTACTCCTCCCCTATATGTTTACAATATGCAAGTTTACATGTACAAAAAAAGTACGGAGAAGTTGCTCCGTACTTTCGTATACCTTGCCTTCTAAATGGTGTACTTAAGTCAAAACAACGCGCGGTCCTTTCCCGAGCGTAAAATAATAGTAGAAAATGCAATTATTATTCATAGTTACCAAAAGAGTTTATCATGTCTCTTTACATAGGTCAAAGGTCAAATTCACACACATGTTTAAAGATTGGTAATTACTTCAAAATGCTTCAGTTGATCACTATATTCGGTGGAAATATACAAAATCTGAAGAAAAATATTCGACTTTACAGAAATACATCGTGCTGGTAGAATTTGCCCACAAATACGTACTGTAACTGGACTGGGATTGTTTCTCAGTTCTTTTTTGTTATTAGTTTATGGGTTTTGTGAAACAATATATAGCAATAAAATCAAGGTGAATTGGTTTATTGGATCAACAATATGAATATGGAAAATGTAACATATTTGACAAAGAGTGGTTTGAAGAAACTAGAAGATGAATTAACCGAGCTAACAACGATTCGTCGAGCTGAGGTAGCTGCACGTCTGCATCAGGCTCAGGAAGATGGAGATCTTATTGAGAATGCTGAGTATGAAGCGGCCAAGAATGAGCAGTCGTTTGTCGAAGGACGTATAGTAACAATACAGTCAATGTTATCCACAGCTGCTATCATCAAAAAGGGCAAGAATGATGGAGTAGCTAAAATGGGATCAACAGTAGTTGTACAAGAGAATAACTCTGACAAAGAGTCTTTTGTGATTGTCGGTGCGACTGAGTCCGACCCATCTGAAGGCCTGATTTCTAACGAATCTCCACTAGGACAGGCACTATTAGGTGCTAGTGCGGGTGATGAGGTAGTGGTAACTGCACCTGCTGGAGACGTCACATACCATATTATGAAAGTCAAATAGTGTAGTTGCTTAGGTTTGCCCCGTACCTTAATATAGATACGGGGCTTTTTTTATTAAAGTACTTTATGCGTATAATAGTATCAATATTCACGATTGGTGAAATTCCTGTATCGGTGTAAATTGTATGCGATCATTGACAGAAATAGAACAAAATAGGTTGGTCAAGCTTGAGAGGTTGAGAGAGCGTGGCGAGTCACCTTTTCCTCATCGTGCTGAAAGGAGCCATAGTATAGCTATGGCAACTAAGCATTTTTCCGAACGTTTATCTGAAGAAGACAAAAGCGGAGAAAATGGTTTAGAAATTACATTGTGTGGTCGAATGCGATCTGTGCGTACAATGGGTAAATTAGCCTTTGCACATATAGAGGATGTAAGTGGTCGTATTCAATTATTGATTCGAGCTGATGTTATAGGTAAGGATAGATTAAAACAATTTGAGTCCGATTTTGATTTAGGTGATTTTCTGCAG
>CAWWAV010000014.1:0-12235 GCA_963934935.1 uncultured Anaerolineales bacterium | reverse complement strand
AGGTCACGGCTATATTTTTCTAGGATCTTGTACCTAGATTCTGCTTGTGGAGTTGTAACTCGTTGGCCACCACGCAATTCTTTTATGGCACTATGGACTCGATCTGGATTTATACCTGCTTCTGACAGTATACGAGCGACATTTGTGTTTCGTTCCGATAAAATAGAAAGAAAGATGTGCTCGGTAGATATAAATTCATCTTTAAGACTATTGGCTTCTTCATTTGCCAAGTCAATAATGCGTTTGACGCGTGGTGTTATAAATACTTGGCCGGCACCACCACCATATACCGCTGCCTTGGGACTAGCTCTTAGAACATCGTCTAGGCGTTGATTTATCAGCTCATCTTCCACATTTAACATACCCAAGATTTGAGGGATAATTCCTTCAGGTTGTTCGAGAAGTGCTAGGAGAATATGCTCGGTATCAACTTGATTATGTCCGTACCGCTGCAAAATTTCATACGCTCTAGCTGCGGCGTCTTGTGCACGTTCCGTAAAGCGATCAAATCTCATCATGTCAATATACCTATTATTCCTTGTGTGTTGATAGCGACATCACGCAATTATCATGAAATTTCATTTTCCTTCCTGTATTATATACGTAATGTGTATACAAAACATTAGCCTTATCTATACAAAATGTTAGATATTATCACTCATAGTCTTGTTGATTCAATGAACTGATCCATTCTTGTCGTTCATAATTTAGAATATTACCGAAACTATCGTATTCGAAGTTGTAGATAGATGCTGGCGCACCATTTATCACGAGTGGTCCAACAACATGTATATTGTTTACTACTTCGCTAGAAGTAAAAACCCAATCCCGTTGTTTCCATTGCAACTCACCCTCATCACATTCACATATTATTTCAGAACTAGCTTGAGCAGCGTAAAGTGCGAGTGTTCCATGGGTATTTGGAGAATACCAGGTAAGCAATCCACCGAATCTAGCCTTAGGCAGTATTAGACCAGTCTCTTCATGTGCTTCTCGCAAGCAAGCTTGCAAAGGGGTTTCATTCTTTTCAATTCTGCCTCCTACTCCATTCCACAAACCCTCATTAGGCGGATTGTATCTAAGCAGCATTAGGATTTTTTCACTACTAGTGATAAAACAAAGTGTATGACTTGCGATTGAGACATTGGCAAATTTACTCACTAGATTACCCTGAGATATTAAGATCCATAAACACATCCGACGAAGGTAGGAGCTTGGCTGGACCAGCAATTTGTCCTGGTATGATGTCTAGCTCTAGGTCGAGCAGGGAAATATTATGCATTACTTCATCTTGATAATCTGAGTGGGTTAGAAAAACTGTACTTGGGCCTGTATCGGTTGAGAAGTACACAGGAATGTTTTTCGCTCGAAGTCGATGGCACATTTGAAATAGCAAAATATTCTGGGGTTCCCATGCAATTAATGGGTTGGATAGATTTGTAGTCATTGAAACCCCATGAAGGCGCATGCTATCTTTCTCAGCTAACTGTGCTACTAATTCCCAGTCTTGCTGAGAGATAGCATCAATACACTTAATTGTGTCTTGGCCACGATTCTCAATCCAATTTCTAAAAAACGGGCTGTGCACGGCTGTCCTATGTGCTTGATCCGTCACTAAACCTATGCTGGATTCTATAGGTACTGTTATCAAACATAAATCATCTAATTGGTTCTCAGTATCAAGTCGGATAGCGAAGCAGTCATCATGAGCAATTCCTGGATAAGATAGCCAGAGTGCTAAACCGCCTACAGCGCTGCGACAAGCTGATCCAGACAACAGTCGGGCGGTACTACTTACAAGTCTCGGGTCATTGGCTGCTTCTGTACCAAGCATAGCTGCTATAGCAGCTTTGGCTAGAGCAGCTCCTGCAGCTGCGCTCGTACCTAGCCCTTTACCATGACCTCCTCCTCTGACTACATTTTTTGAATGTACAGTTGCCCTATTGTTACTACCTGCTAATTGACGTACAAAATCTAATATTTTTACAACTCGTTTGAGTTTATTGTCATAAATCGGCTTGCCATTTATATGGAGATTGTCATGTTCTATTGCTTCACTAAAATTGACATGCGCAATTGTGTAGGCGGCGTCATTGTTCACAGAAATGCTGGGCATGAAAGCTGTACGCCATTCAGGATCAGCCAGACCATGATATTTTAATACACCTTGCATAGCATATGCTTTGGATGCAGCACTGCCATTTCCATTAGATTTCCAGCTTTTGCTTGTAGGTTTAGGTGTCGGAATGTTGTTTCTATCCAATAATGATAGGATATCTTTGACAACATTTTTCATGTTAGACGAATACTCAGCGTAACCTGAGGGAATCAATGTGTTGACCGATTGTGCGAAGCTATGTTTATTATCGATTATTTCTTTCTCACTCATTACATTTTTAGACTTTGTACAGATTCTAATTGCATTTTTCACTCAAAGTTGTCCTATTGTAGCTTAGAGTGAAAATGACAATAATTGTAATTAGTTAATGTGACATAGTTTTTTCAACAAAATCTTACTAAGAACTGGTGAATTTGCAGGGTGGAATTTTTGCGGTGCATTTTCAGTGTGATCCACATGGTTGTCTTTTGTTAGCTAATTACAACCATGTGGATCATCAATGCATTAATTGGTCTACGTTTTGTGACTTTATTCGCTTGGGACTACGAGCGCTTGCCCAACGTATATCATGAAAGGTTCTGATATATCGTTGGCTGCCGATAACGCCTCTACAGACACTCCAAGCTTTTGTGAGATAGAAAACATTGTATCACCTGCATTCACTTCATATGTGTCAGATGATAAAGCATTAGCCGGAGCCATTATCGATGTTGCATTCTCATCTTCTACAGTATTGTTTTCTACAGGAGTATTGTTTTCTACAGGTGTTTGTTCTTCAATAGAAATTTCCGGTTGATTTGCACCTGGAATAACTAATTCTTGACCAGGGTAGACTTGCTGATTTGTGCCTATGACAGGGTTTGCTTGTAGTAAAGCCATTGGCGTAATATTGAACATACGAGCTATTTTGTACACCCAGTCACCAGATTGTACAGTGTATGTTCCAGGACCAGCTCCTACAATTGTCTCTGCCATGGCTTCTGAGTTTTCCGTTACCGGATCTTCTTGTGTCATTGTTGCGGAATCAGTGTTTTCTTCTGATTCGTCTACCACAGTAGTCTCAGGTGTGGTTTCACCGTTGGAATCCGATTGTTCCACAGTAGTATTCTCAGCATCTTGTTGCTCTGCGTTGGTATTGGTTGTTTCGTCAATATCATCATCGAGCAATGCTTGCATACTTGAGTCTGAGTCTTCCATATTGGTATCAGAGTCGCTCATTTCGTCAACTACGACTTCTTCAGCAGTGGAATCGTCAGGCAATATACCTTCTGTGGCTGAGCGGTTGCAACCTACCAGCAACAATGATGCAACCAAGATTAATGAGACCATCAATGCATAGTATTTTGAGTAATAGTGTTTCACAGCGCACCTCCTTACTAAATGAATACAAGCCGCTATCTATCTTGCCTAACTAAATTCGGCCTGATACACACGGTAAACCAAACAATATTGCTTGGCATTACCATGATGGATGCAAGAGATGTGCCAATTGTAGTAGTAATTTAAAAAAAAGTTCTGTTAATTGTTGTCGTCAGGATTAATTGTTCCTGGCTGAGACATTTCTACTATTTCACCATGGTGATTTACCATGATGCGGAAGCCTAGCATACCAAGCCATTGCTTAGCTCCGCCAGGAAGACCTTGCTCCAGTAACATATCCATGTGATCATCAATATTGTTGAGTGAAGAATCGATCATGGCTTTGGTAAAGAGATCATCCTGTCCTGACATTTGCAGAGCACTATCACTGATTACGTCTTTATGGTTGATGATCTGATTACGTAACTCACTCAGTACAGCCCGGTCTATTTTGTCTGCAGATACGTGGCGGTGGAATCCATCATCATTTATTACGTAATGAGCTTCATCTCCTACATGAGTTGTACCTACTGTCTCATTAGACTCGCTTACTATTAAACCTTGGAAAAGTGGTTGTCGACTCATTGATCAATTTTTCTCTGGGTGAAATTATATATATACAGGTAATCTCTCACAAGTGATATCAAATCTTGCGTTGTTTTTTGATCAACCAGTCTTTTAGCACATCAGGTAAAAAGCGTGCAAATATATCAGCTGCAAATCCACTCACACCAATTCGGTAGCGTATACGCGGTTTCCTTGATGTTAGGGCATGTACTACTGCCCGCACAACTACTTCAGGAGTGCTCATAGATTGTTCAATATTATTCTCTCGTCTTAGCGCAGCTTCAAATGCTGGACCATAAAGTACTTTAGCTTTCTCCGGTAGTTTGTCAATCATCAATTTGGTAGCCGCTATCGATTTGCTCCATATGGGCGTAGAAATTGGTCCGGGCTCAATAACAGATACATTGATCCCCCATGGCATTAATTCTAACCTCATAGAATCTGACAAAGCCTCCAAAGCAAACTTTGAGGCAGCATATGGACCGAGGAACGGTGTAGCTACTCTACCACTTACAGAGCTCATATTAATAATACGGCCTTTAGCCTGACGTAATAGAGGGAGTAAAGCCTGAGTTATCGCTATATGACCGACAACATTAATTTCTAATTGTGATCGTAGTGCATCAATTGGAACAAACTCAAGAGGTCCAGCAATGACAATGCCAGCATTGTTAATGAGACCATATAGTCCGACAGACTTTAGCTGGGTTTCTATAATGTTGGTCGCTCTAAGAATGCTGTCGGATTCAGCTATGTCGATGTGAAGAGTAGTCAAGCGATCGCTTGAAGCTTGTTGCAAAGATGTGGCATCAGTTTCAGTGCGTACGCCAGCAATTACTTGGAAACCCAATTTGTCTAAGTGCAAAGCACACGCTCTTCCTATCCCTGTAGATGCTCCTGTTATTACTATAGTCTTAGAATGCATTGATTATGACATAGTCGCATTATGTCTACATGAATTTCAGTTTTGTGAAAATCAGTTTATCATAATTGACAACATTAGTAGGTGATGAGCCGAAAGTTTTACCTGTATGCTGCCAGGTGCTATACTCAAGTAAACAGTAATTGCATAGGAGTATTAAATATGCGTACGATTAGT
The DNA here is from genome assembly GCA_963934935.1 of uncultured Anaerolineales bacterium. Taxonomy (GTDB): domain Bacteria; phylum Chloroflexota; class Anaerolineae; order Anaerolineales; family UBA11657; genus UBA11657. Next base: position 7,091 of record CAWWAV010000014.1, on the reverse strand, counting down.
TTTTTGTCAGGTGCTTTGTGTGGAGCAGCAGTTGGTGCTGTGGCGATATTGTTGTTCACACCGACTTCAGGTAATGAAATGCGAAGAAGTGTGATGGTCAAGGTAGGTCATATTGTCGACAAGGGAAGGAAAAATATACTAGAAGAATAATATTATTCAATAGACTATATTGTTATAACGGCTTATATTCATACATGCATTTATACAACAAGTATTCCTTTAGTGTGTTTCAATATAATAACTAGCTAGTTCTGTGGTATATGGTGTTGTGGCAGCAACAACAATGGTTGCGCCAACATCAATTTCGAACTCTGCCTTTCCATCTTTTACTTCTACTTTAGTTACCTCTTGAGATTGTTTATTCACTAATTGTATTGCCCAGCTCTGTGGGAGTATGTTGTCAAATCGTATCCATCCATTGGATTGCCACCCGCCTTCTCCATCTTCGAAATCTTCCTCATAACCTATTTCTTTAATGGAAATGTCATCCAACATAAAGCCTGGGTTGTTGATAGCAGCATCCGTTATATATTCGAATCTGATCAATATTGATTGTCCTGCGAACTGACTTAAATTCACAGATTCTTGTATCCATTGTGGTTGTTCACCTCTGCCTGAATTGTCGTTATATCCCCAGCCTAGATTATTTCCGGATGGATTGTAATCGGTACCTTGAGGAGTCTCTATTATCTGCCAAGTTTCACCATCATCTGTTGATACTAGCAAATATAGATAATCATAATTGTCTTCTAATGACCACCAGGCCCAGTATTTGAGTGTAGCGGTAGTAACGGCAGTCAGATCTACTACCTTTGTGAGTTTTGTATCACTACTATCATGTCTATTGCTCCAGAACATAAATTTACCGGAATGGGGACGCACATTTGCTACGCCAATTTGATTGGAACCAATGAAAGAAACTTTTGTAGGCATACTGCACACAGTTTCTATGTAGTCGGCCCCATATTGATGGACAGTTAGTTTGCCAGACAAAGAGTTGCAGCCCATGGTTTTATTTGATATTGCTAGTGGAGCATCCGGATAATTGTGATATCCATATCTACCATCCGACCACGAGGTGTCACCTATGTAATTTGCTATTAACCAATCGGCAAAAAAACTCATTGCAGTCATAGGTTTTCCTGTGTTTGTGTCTAATATATTCATTTCTGAAAAAACTTTGTTCATTGCTACAAAACCACTATCGGTATGTGCTATCAAGGCGCGAGAAGCTTGGTCTCCGAAGCGGTCTAGAAAGTAATTTAGGAAAAGAAACGACGCTCCATAATGTGGTATAGAGTCTGCACTTCCGCCGGATGTGCTCCATGCGTTTAGTTGTAAGTCAGGGTTAGATGCAAATGCTTTGTCTACAACCTGAGGCGTGAACCCATTGAGCATTTCAGCTAATACTGAAGCGCCTTCATTAACCCATGTTTCCTCATTTGCATCATTAGCCCAGTGCACCATGTGTTGTAATTCATGAGCCAATATGCTACCTATGTTAGGGTCATTTATGTTAACTGTGTCTGCATTGATATAGAACATCTCTTTTTCGTTGGAATATTGGTGCGCAAGCTTTGAGTACTCATCTGTTGATGCATAATATCCACCTGCTGAACTGCCAAGTCCACCAGTATATAGAATGTATAGTCGTGTATCACCATCTATGCCTGGAGACCATTCTTGACCAAAAAATTTTCGAACATTGGGAATAATGTTAGTTTCAAAATTTTCCATGACTGGCTGAAGTGCTACCATGTTGTTGCGCACATCTAAATCTGATTGTGCAAATAAATACACTTCTTGCCCTCGATAAACTAGTTCTGCTGTTACATCAAAGTGCTCGTCGGTGTCAAGATTTGTGGCGGAAAAAGTTATTTGATCGCCGATGTTGTGCTCGTCCAATGGTGCCTGAACTGTAAGAGGTATATGGGATTTGCCAAGTAAACGCATGGCAACTTCACGTAAGTTATTTTCTGGTATTGTCATTTCCCTGATTGTTTGTAGAGTATCCTGATTTGTGATTTCAGAAGAAGGTTTTGGAGTGGATGTTATCATGGGAGGTGATGGATCATTTGATTTAGGCGTAATTGAATAATCCTGTACCGTTACTTCAGTAGCAGTTGCTTCGCTGATAGGTTCTGGCACATTTGTTTGGTGTGTTTCGCTAATGATTTCTCTAGTAACTAACCTTGATTCATGTTGTACTGTAGTCGCAGTATTATCGGGTTTAACGGTTAGCGAAAGCATGTTTTTATTAAGCGGCATACATGCTGTGCTGACCGTAGTCAATATTATTACATGCAATATTATTGATGATATCTTCACTTCAATGTTCATGGGTGCAAGTATTGTGAGTGGATTAGTGTAAATGAAAATATATTTCTACAATGGTTTTGAAGGCTACTATGCGCTGTGGTTTTACATGATATGCATACTATATCATTATATGTGGTCAGTGCACATATAATGATTGCAGATATAATCTAGCTATGATTACTTACAACTTCATTTTAGTAACCATCTGTAGTTATAGATGTATTATACAAAGTGCATATTAGCGAACTTTCTCTAACTAATTTTCGAATATATCGTCATTTGGAAGTAAATTTACCTTTAGGGCATTTGATCTTAGTAGGTAGTAACGCACAGGGCAAGACAAGCTTGCTCGAAGCAGTTCACTATCTTGCTGGAGCCAACTCTCCTCACAAAGGTAGTCACCGTCAATTACTTCATTGGTTGGCTATGCAAGAGGACCTCCAGCCTCATCTGAGGATTTGTGCTGAAGTGGTCTTGAAAAATGAAACACGCAAGGTAGATATTAGACTGCAAATTGACAACAATGGTAAAGATCGAGAGCCACGTCTGACAAAACATGTGCTTGTTGATGGATTGAAGATGAATGTAAGTTCTTTGAGTGGTGTTGTCAATGTTGTTATGTTTCTGCCTCAAAATATGGTGCTAGTGGAAGGTTCTCCCAGAGATAGACGCAATTACCTGGATACTACTATTTCTCAAGTGGATTCTGTGTATGCAAATGCTGTGCGTGATTATGCCAAGATTCTTACACAGAGAAATGCACTATTAAAAAAATTGCAGGAACGACAAGACACGATGCTTGAAGAGCTCGAATTTTGGGATGAGCAACTATGTGAAAAAGGATCAGTTGTTGTTGCTCGGAGAGCTCGTGCATTATCGGAAATACAGGACTATGCTACTAATATTCATAGTGAATTGACTAATGATTCAGAATATTTGCAATTGAAATATTATCCTAGCTTTGATCTCAATCAAAGTCAGTCTAATCAGCTCACATTAGGTCTTGACGAATCATTTGCAGGTACTACAGTCTCAGCAGATGAGATGGTAGAAGTAATGAAGGATAACATTGTTAAGTTACGTAAGGATGAGAAACGAAGAGGAATGACATTAGTTGGACCTCATAGAGATGATTTTCGATTTGAAGTGAGCGGAATTGACCTGAGCCTTTTTGGTTCTCGTGGACAGGGTCGTACAGCTGTGCTGGCACTAAAACTTGCTGAAATGGAGTGGATGCGAGATCGTAGTGGAGAATGGCCAATTCTATTGTTGGATGAAGTACTTGCAGAATTAGATTTACAACGGAGGAAGGACCTGTTGCAGCGTGTCCACGAAGCTGAACAAGTGATGATGACAACTACAGACCTAGATATGATACCTGAGCAATCTCAAGCACGGGCGTGCATTTGGAATGTGGCGCGAGGTACATTATCGCCAGCTAGTTAATTGTAGTGATTTAAATTAACGGACGTTTCTTAGGTATCCCTGGACGACGTGGATATTTGTGCGGAGTTGCAGACATCTTTCGCATTACTATCAAATGTCTGGTTTCGTGAATGTCAGGTAAATCTACAGGTACTATCTGATCTAGATGGCCTCCCAATTTAGACCAAACTAACGTTGCTCGCGAGATTTCTGACTCAGACACTGATGTTGTTTGTGCTAGACAGTATCCCGGCACACGAGTTAATGGTAACAAATACTCTGCTAGTATCGGTAGACTGGCTACGGCACGGGCAATAGCCCAGTCATAATGCTCTCGATGTTCATGATCTTGGCCGAGTTGTTCAACTCGCTCATTTAACACTCGGGCATTAGATAATCCGAGTTCGCTAATGATCTGCTTCATGAACATACACTTTTTCTCTCTTGATTCGACAAGAGTGACATCAATATTGGAATTTATAATTGCTATAGGTATTCCTGGGAATCCTGCCCCTGAACCAACATCAATTAATTTGAGGCTTGCATGCTTACCTGATATATTGTGTAGTGGTAGAAGGCACGATAATGAATCTAGAAAATGTTGTATCAATATGTCATTACTGTCTAGTATTCTTGTTAGGTTGATATTCTTATTCCAACGTCTCAACTCTGTTTCGTAATAGTGGAATGCATCTACTTGTAACTTGGTCAGATGTACTCCTAATAACTCGTGTACCAGATGTCTCAGTTGTGCCATGATTGCAAAATCAAGTTCACTCTACTTGGATGTACCCATACTACAGAACCTAACTGAACTGCTTTGGCGCCTGCTCGCAGAAGTGTTTTAACTTGGTCATTGTTGTGTACATCACCCGCAGCGACTATAGGTAAGTTCATTGTCTGAGACAGTTTTCTAACCAGTGTTAGTATTATTCCAAAAGTGTTGGCTCCATACATTCGGCCCTCAAACCAGGATGTTTTATCTGGTATCGTTGTTCTGGCTGGGGCGGTGACCGTAATGGCTTGTGCTCCAGAGTCTTGGGCCAGTTTAGCAAACGTTTCTGGATTTTCAAATGGCACTTTAACTATAATAGGCAAAGATCCTTTTGCTGCTTTGGCTATTATAGCGGCTGCATGATTAGGGTTTTCATGATGGTGAAATCCAAGTTCAATCCCCAGTACGTTGTCCTGTTCTTCAAGTTGGTATATGCATTCGTTGACTTCATCTGGATTGTCTACTGCTAGATGCACTATTATAGGGCACGACAATTTGCTCCACTTTTTTCCAAATTTTAGTAATGCTTTGTGTATACCAGGATTGGGCAATCCAGTATGCAGTGCTATTCCAGGGTTTATTTCTCGTATTTGTACACCTCGAGCAGGCTGGCGTGGATATACTGTAATAGGGTTGGTTGTCATTGCTCCTAATAGATGCATGTTGATTAGTTTTGAATACTCATCTACAAATCCCCAGCATCCAGACTCAGCAATAAATGGACTATTCAATGTCAAGCCTCTTTTGTGTCCAGGCGCTAGTTCAATCTGAGTGAGTTTCGCGGGTAGATTACTGACCATATTAGTGTTGGCAAATTAGAAGAATATAACTAGTGGATAGAAGTCTTGTGTTTTTTGCTATGTTACTCAATTTCTAATTTCCATTCGGACAATTTAAAGAAAGGACCTTGCTTACAAGCTAATTTCCATCCTGACTTAGTATAAACAGTGCATCCATGACAGGCTCCAGTACCACAAGGCATCATAAGATTACAAAGCACATAAATGTTACTGGATATTGGGTCGAGTAACTTTTGGATAATTGTTCCGGGCTTGAAATCCATTAATATTTGTTCTGCCCAATCAAAATATTTTTCCAAGAGTGGCTTCAGTTCACCTGTATGAACTTCAATTCTTGGATCAAGCGATTCTAAGGGGTATACGCATGATATCAAAAATGTTACATCCATGCCACACGTCAGAGCTAGTTGTGCAAACGGCAGCAATTTGTTTGGGCTTTTATTGGCTACAAGTAGTAGATTTTTGGTCGTCTTGTTGAGGGGTACAGGTTGTCCCCAAGGACCAGTTAGACCCACTTGTGAGCCTGGACTTAGGTTGTGATATCTTGGGTCTTCATTTTTTATTTCTATTGTAAAGTTGTTGCTCTCGATAGTCGTCGGAAATACAACTGTATTCATATATGGGTAGATGGTTGTCCATAATCTGGCTAGCATAAATTGTCCAGGAAGTGGAATGTGATCAGAATGTAGTTTGGCTTGGAATCTATCATTTCCGATTGTAATAAGATCTGTGCATCTACCGGTACTAAATCTCATGCTGGCATGATAGCACAAATGTGGGCTTGTGCAGTTCACGGTCACTACTAGCATATTATGATATTATGCTAAAGAGATAGTTGGAATTGGCTAATGTGACTAAGTGAGATGGGAGACTTGGATTACAGCACTCAATCTATGGACAATCTAAGGGTAGGGCTTTGTGTTACTTGTAAGTATATAAGAGTAGTTTCAAGTGATCGAGGATCTTATTTTGTGATGTGTAATTTGGCAAGACAGGATAAGAAATATGACAAATATCCTGTACTGCCAGTTCTCAGTTGTAATGGTCATACTATTGCTGTTAAATCAGATGACTAAACGAAATCTATATAGTTGGGAGCAACAAGAAGCGGAGACTGTATTTTCCGCATCTGTAGATTACCAGAGGATAATTGTCCATGAAGGCGTACGTTGGACCAATGTTGTAGATGATTGGTCTCGTAGGCTGCGATGTGTTCCTGCTCGTCCTTACTACCAACAAAATGCTATAGCTATTGGTTTTCACTGCTACTTTCCTGTGTGTCTCCCGACCACATGTTTGGCAGGGAATGATAATTTCAGATTATCTATGAGCTGGTTAATTCATGAGCTTGTTCACGTGTGGCAATTTCAATCTATGGGATGGAAGTATTTACCCAGCACATTAATGGCACATATTCGTGAGGGAGTTGATGTTTATGATTATGGAGGAGTTGCTAGTCTTGAAAAATTACGTTTGTGTGGAGTTGGTCTTAAAGACTACAGTTTGGAACAACAAGCAACAATATTGCAAGATGCTTATCTGAATATTCATGACTCAGGTTACGATAGTGTATGGGGTGCATTCATAGCTGATGTCAGATGACATGTTGCCGATATGGTTGCCGTAATTGTTAGGTTGCGGTAAAGTGCAGTAATGAATATCTTAATAACTAATGACGATGGAGTAACATCAGTTGGACTACATGCTTTAGCAGATTCATTAAGAGAAGTGGGAGATGTTACAGTTCTGGCACCTAACCGTAACTGGTCAGT
>CAWWAV010000013.1:0-13883 GCA_963934935.1 uncultured Anaerolineales bacterium | reverse complement strand
GATTATTGCTTACTGCCACCAGAGATATCTGAGCCGACTGCCAGAAGTCATTGTGAGATGTCTCAGACACTGCAACATTGAATTCGCGTCTTAATCTAGCAAGCAAAGATTTGATTTGACTACGTTTCTGCTTGAGCGATCTTACATTTGAAAGTCGCAATTCCAACACACAGGCACCAACAATCATTACTTCACATATTGCTAGGCAGTTAAGGACTCACGCATATGACGCGATCCATTAGTCCATGATAAGTCAGCGTATTTATCTACAACTAACAAATTGACGTTTTGCTTTTCGGTAGCGCTCAGATCTTCATTGGAAAAATCAATATCAAGAGCTTGTGCAAATCCTCTCTCGAATGCAGTTGCAACTTGTTCCCAGCTAGCTTGATATCCCAGCACATCGGCGAGCACAATCGCCTGCTCACGTACACGTAATTTGGCACTCGCGCGATTACTTTCCGACCTAAATATTAGCGTGTCACATATACTAGCAATGTCTCCTTTTAACGGTAAAGAACCATGTTGTAATACTCCTCGGCCACTACGCATCTGAGCACTCCCCAGCAACTTACGCCCATTAGCGCTTATCTCATAATGAGATCGATGCTCAAAACAAACAGCTCCTTGCGCTTCTGCTGGTGGTACTCCTCCGCTATTGTCTACCACTACACCTAGTTCTGTTAGGCTAGCCAAAATACCATTGCTAATTCTCCTGTATGTTGGCAATACTCCACCCGATGCTATTGGATCTTCTTTGGGTAAACAGACAGAATACGTAAATTCATTAAGATGTAGAATTGATCGTCCGCCCGTAGGTCTCCGAACTAAATCATATCCTAAAGATTGTAAACGTGTTTTATCTACGTCACTGTCAGACTGGGCGCGACCTATAGATATACAAGCGGGGTTCCATGAATAGAGACGTAGGGTTGGAAGTGATTGCCCTTTCGATACTGACGATAGAATAGCCTCATCGATGGCCATATTAGTAGGACCATCACTAGGTCCAGAATAAATTATTCGCCAGCATTTATCCACAATAACCGTGACCTATTGATGTACCAGACAATCTCACCAAAACGACTATGCTTTTGTATTAAGCAAAACCAACTTAGTCACACGAAGACTAATTTATACATTGTCCAAGTCAAAGAAAGACACTAATAACGGATAGCTAATTTTGCTAAATGAGCAGATGCAATTACATCATCTCAGCCATTAAGCTGTCAGATTGTGTTTTGGTTATTCCTAAAGTACGATATGCTAACGGGCCACCCTCATCTAAAACTGGTTCAAGATCATTTAGAGTCGGCAGATCTTCACGCTGCCAAAATACTCCAATTGGAATCTCGTCGCCCCACATGTAACCCTTATCAATAGCACTATGAAAATCTGTCCGATCATGGCCAGAATCTTCCAGTTTTTTGACTCTAGATTTGAACCATTGGTAAGTATTGTCCTTGTTGTATGTTACACAAGGACTAAACACGTCCACAAGAGAAAAACCCTTGTGGCTAATAGCCTGTTTCAGTATGTCTACCAAGTGAGCTTGCTGTCCAGTATAAGCTCTTGCCACGAACGTAGCACCACCAACCATTGCCAGAGGCATTGGATTAATAGGATTTTCCAAATTGCCTTCAGGAGTACTTTTAGTCTCCATACCCAAAGCACTAGTCGGTGAAGTCTGACCTGTAGTCAAGCCATATATCTGGTTATCCATGACAATATAAGTTAGATCAACATTGCGACGCATGGTATGTAAAAAATGGTTCCCACCAATTCCAAAACCATCTCCATCTCCACCTGTAACCATGACTGTTAATTCATGATTTGCCATCTTCATACCAGTGGCCACAGCCAGAGAACGGCCATGCAAAGTATGCATGCCATATGTGTTGATAAATCCTGGCAAATTGGATGAGCATCCTATACCACTAATTGTAATACATTCATGTGGCTGTTTACCCAGTTCGGATAAAGCCTTTTGCATTGCTGTGAGCACTCCAAAATCACCGCAGCCTGGACACCAGTCCGGATCAATTTTACCTTTGTATGAATCACGAGTAACTTCCACATTGGACAATGGAATTCCATTGCTAATTATGGATTTTTCTACTATATCAGCAGCTGTCGTAGTTGTAGTCATATCAATATTCTCTCTTATTATTCAAATCCTTATACCATCATTTCATGTGTCGGAACGTACAGATCAGTTTCCCCTTCAAGAATAGCTTTTACACCATCAACGATATGATGAGGCATAAAAGGCTCGCCATCATATTTCCGGATATGTGCATCCCCCTTAATTCCAGTTTCTGAGCGCAAATAACGAGCAAACTGACCACTGTAATTATTCTCAACAATTATTATTTTTTGAGATTCAGCTAGAATGGAAGATATAGCATCAGCATGGAAAGGAACAATCCACCTTATATGTAGTTGGTTGACTACAATTTTATTTTCCGAGGACAATTTTTCAATTGCTTCTAAGACTACTCCCCAAGTCGATCCAAATCCTACTAAAGTAGCAGAAGCATCCTTGTGACCAACCAGTTCTGGTGGGTCGATTGCATCTAACACAGTATCCATCTTTCTAGCACGTTTCTCTACCATCATTCTCCGCTTGTGCGGATTAGTAAATTCATCACTTATCAGAGTGCCATCTTCATCATGCTCATCTGATGCTGCGACATGAATATGTCCAGGCACACCGGGTACTGCTCGAGGAGAAATACCGCTTTCCGTATTGGCATAACGCAGATAATCGTTATCGTTATATCCTCCATATGGATTGTCGTTAGTACTACCATTAGGAAAAATCATCTGTCCACGATCGATATCAGGCTGCCAGTTCAAATCATCAGGATCAACAGTAGACGTTCCCTCTGAAATCAGCAGATCAGACAACACTAAACCTGGACATTGATAACGATCGGTCAAGTTAAATAACTCTGGGATAGTGTTAAATAAGTCAGTCTGAGATACAGGTGCAACGATAAATTTCTGGTAGTCTCCTTGTCCCGCTCCTAACAACTGCCAGAGATCGCCTTGTTCAGTCTTAGTTGGCACTCCGGTTGCTGGACCAGCTCTTTGCACATCAATGCATACTATGGGTGTTTCAATCATTCCTGACATTCCGATTGCCTCAGTCATTAGGGCAAACCCACCACCAGAGGTAGCACACATAGCTCTGCATCCTGCATGAGCTGCTCCAATAACCATGTTCATGACTCCAATCTCATCTTCTACTTGCCTTACCATAACACCTAGTTCCCGGGCATGTTGTGCAATATACATTAGCACTCCGGTCGAAGGACTCATCGGGTACGCCGCGTAAAACTTCACCCCAGCTGCAATTGCACCCATGCCAGCTGCTTCATTTCCAGTCACCACAGCTAAACCCTTCGACAATCTAGGCGCCTTATAGGGAAATGAACTGAAATTATCCGCAGCGTAATCATAACCTCTTTGAGCAATCTCCATATTAGATTCCACAACGGCTTTGCCTTTCCTTGAAAAAATGCGCTCCAACGCATCTGCCAAGTCATCAAATTCAATCCCTAGCATATTTAGGACCACAGCAACAGCCACTGTATTTGCAGCTAGTTTGTTGCCTACAATCAACTCTTTAATCGGTAGTGGGCAGAGCTGTACTCCTTCAGGAGTATCCTCTGGATTGATCTTTGCTTCGTCATATATTACGGACGAACCCGATGGCATTACACTAAGATGTCTATCCATAGTATCCTGATTCAAAGGTACCATCACATCTAGCGAATCTCCCATACTCCTGACTGGCCCATTACTAGCACGTATTGTCAAGAAAGTATGTCCTCCACGTATTAAGGACTGATACGCATTATACGCATTTAGATTCAATCCCCTCCTTGCAAAAATTCTTGCAAGTATGTTGCCTGGAGTGGCAATTCCTTGACCAGCTGCACCGCCAATACCAACAGCAAAATCGACTAAGGGCTTATTGTCTGTATTGGCATCCTGTTTTTTTGTCATGCAATCCTCATCCTCCGCAACCAATGCTTATGGAAGCAAAATATAGTTAATTAAAATTAATTTCGTAATTTGATACAATGAATTATACCAATTAACTATGTATTAAGTTGTATCACAAAACTCTTATGATAAAACTCTTATACTTAAAAAACAATCGCGATGTATAATCGCATCAATGTACAAAATGACGTTGTTATTTCAAAAGCCAGAGGATCCCGAGCACTTTGAAGATCAATGGTCGCAAACATTTATTCCATTTGCAGAACAAATGCCAGGACTACAACGTATCACAGTCTGCCACGTAGAAGGAGAACCAGGTGGACAATCAGATTATTATAGGATACACGAATTTCAGTTCGCGGACAAAACTGCTCTAGATCACGCACTCAGCTCAGACAAAGGAGTGCGTGCAGGGAATGCTCTGATGGGTTTTGCTGGTGATATCACCACTATACTTTTCTCGGAAGCTTTTGAGGAAAGTCGCAATACAGAACAAAGCCAAGGAGCAAAAACAGGGTATGATACCCTACGGGATCGACAGGAGTAAAGAATGGGAAAACTAATCGCATTACTATTTTTGGTTATGTGGACAGTGCAGCTGATTACTAGAGCTGCCAATTCTTTCAGACAATGGCAGCGTGGACGGTTCTCTGGTTCAGATGAAGAAAGCTGGAAAATTATAGAGCCTGCTCAACGTGATGATGGAACACCTGTAAAGGCAGCGCTATCACAAATTGAAAAAGCTCGGCAAGTATTTAACGGAAGTACTAATGGAAAGAATAGTAGAGGATCCGGCGAATTAGAAACAAATTTTCGACAACTAGGATTGAAAATCCTAATAGGTGTTACAGCAATTGCCTTACTTGTAACAATACCTATACTTATTGTAGCTTTTAGATAAAGCTTTATGTGTAAAATTGTATATTAGCATTAGCAAGTCAATATTAGAGGAAACAAAGTGTCAGAGCCAGAAAAAATCACTATAGTAGAGGGTCCTACTCCTGATTTCGAACCAAATAGCGAGCCTTGTATACTAGCAATGTCAGAAGGACCAGAAATACCATATACTACTCGTTGTATACTACGCACATTTAATGGTGGTGACCTACTGAATAGATGTCGTACAGCCTGGCAACAAGGTCGTGCTGCATACCTAGAATTCACAAATATGTCTGGAATTCCAGAAGAAGCATTGATACTAGCTGCTCGTCTCGGCGAGATGGAATCAGGAGAAGTTATTAATCTATGGCTACGGCTTGAAAACTGGCCTAGTGAGTTCCTTGACTCTAATGATCATCTGGATGTATAACCCGAGTAACACAACGTCTTTGATTACTACATCTGATTAGTAAAAGACTGAACTATTCAGTCCAGCTGACTCATCTTTTCCTCAAAATCCAACAAAGAAACTCTAGCAGTTGCATCAATTGATATAGGGGTAATTGATACTATTTTTTCTTTAGTAATAGCACAAATGTCAGAATCTGATTCGGCTTCTTCGTAATCGTCAGCTCGTTTGTATTGTATAAGATCAGGATTATTGAGATTTGTTGACACAAAGTACTGCTGACGAGACTGACGTGTAATTTTCCACGCAGTATTTTTGTTAGCATTCATAGGTACATTAATATTAAGCAAGTCCACATCATTTGTACTATCTATATCTAACAATCTTTTTGCAAACATTCTAGTAAAGTGTATTGCGCCAGAGAAATCCACAGCCAATCTGTGGTTTGTATGACTGTTCATATCAGTTTGCAATGAAACAGCTAATGCAGGCACCCCATAACTAGCTGCTTCCCATGCAGCCCCTACAGTGCCTGATATTGTCAAATCAGCACCTAGATTTTCACCATAATTTATTCCCGAGACAACCAAGTCAGGCAAACGATCACTCACGACAAAAAATGCACGCTGAACGACCTGTGCCGGAGTACCACCAATTGAGTACAAATCCCAATTCACACCATCAATAGTTTTGGAAACACGCTCGATATTACCATCTGAACTTTTAAGCATACTCCGACCAGCACCACTCTGCTGCTCTCGAGGAGCAGTAACTAGCACCGTACCCAAAGGTGCTAGAGCGCTAGCGGCTGCTACCAACCCTGGTGACCTAACACCATCATCATTAGTCAATATAATTAGTCTTTCATTTTTATGCATAATAGAATGTTACCAGTCTACCGCCATAATGAAAACCCGTATAATATTGCATGCTGGATAATTATATAGATCAATCACTTACAAAATCGTCAACAATAAGGACAGAACATACTATGACTAGCAACAAGACAGTTATCACTACGGATGATGCTCCAGCTGCAATCGGATCATACTCACAAGCTACCACAAATGGTCAATTGATATTTACTGCTGGTCAAATAGCTATTGACCCGAAAACCGGCACGATAGTACCAGGGAACATTGAAGAACAAACCCATAGAGTGATTCGAAACATAGAAGAAATTCTTAGAGCGATAGATGTCGACCTAGAAGCAGTCATGAAAACCACCGTTTTCATGACAAATTTAGCTGACTTCACGCGCATGAACAAAGTTTATGAACAATATTTTGAGAACAACCCACCTGCACGCAGTGCTCTAGAAGTTGCTGCTTTACCACTGGGTGCACAGATAGAAATTGAGTGTATAGCAACAAAGGAATAAGGCTTGTTACGAAACTTGTCAGACAAATTTGCTCAGGTATAATGGATTAGTTACGGGCGGTTAGCTCAGCTGGTTAGAGCGTTGCGTTGACATCGCAAAGGTCGTTGGTTCGAGTCCAATACCGCCCACTTAAATGTATGTTTGGTGACATGATAGATGTAAGCAATTGCAGCTAAATGAACACTATCAAGCAATCAATTCAAGATTTCCATTGTGACTTGTTGTCAAATTGATCACTAATTATAGTCACAGTTGTGTATGCTAGATATTGTTGTGTTTTCAGATAAGTTAATCTAATTACAAATTTAGGAATCTACTATTAAATGAGCAATCAAACCAACGAAACACACCAGACCAGCCCACTCTATCGTTTGAGACATTCGACCGCACACATTTTAGCTCAGGCAGTTATGGAAATGTTCCCTGGTGAGGCACAGATAGCTATAGGACCCCCTATTGAAAATGGTTTTTATTATGATTTCGATTTACCTCGACCACTTACACTTGATGACTTGCCACTACTTGAAAAACGTATGCATGAGATTATTGCTGGTAAACACAAATTCATTCGCTCTGAGCCAAACCTTGAACAAGCACGTAATGAGTTTGCACATCAGAAATACAAATTAGAATTAATTGAAACCATTACAAAACCCGACCCAGGGAAAGGTGATTATAGCAAACATGAACCAGATGCAATCTCATTCTATACTCATGACACCTTCACAGACCTATGTCGTGGACCACACTTGGAGCACACAGGTGAAATTAATCCAAAAGCTATAAAGTTGTTAAGTGTTGCTGGAGCATACTGGCGCGGCGATTCAAACAACACCATGCTTCAACGTATTTATGGTACAGCTTGGAATACAGCAAAAGAGCTAAGACAATACCTGTGGACTATAGAGGAAGCTAAGAAACGCGATCACCGCAAACTAGGTGCACAACTGGGTCTTTTTCACTTTTCCACCGACATAGGTCCTGGGCTACCACTGTTTACCCCAGCAGGTGAAACCGTAAGACATCTGATGGAATCCTATGTGCGTGATGTACAAAGCAAATATGGCTATCAGCATGTGTGGACAGGACACGTCGTCAAAGAAGACCTATATAAGAAATCAGGACATTATGAAAACTATCGGGATGCTATGTTCCCAGCAATGATTGACGAAAACATTAAATTCCGTCTCAAACCTATGAATTGTCCTAGTCATATGAGTTTATTCAAAGAAATGGGCAAACATTCATACCGTGATTTACCAATCCGATTTGCGGAATTTGCTACTCTTTACCGTTATGAAAAATCAGGAGAACTCACTGGTCTTACTAGAGTACGCTCATTGACACAGGATGACTGTCACATTTTCTGCACACCAAATCAAATACAAGACGAATTTGCATTGGCATTAGATCTCATACAAGAAGTACTAGAACGATATCGCTTCACAGATTATCGCGTACGTCTATCCCTACGCGATAATACTGGAAAATATGTACAAGATGACGAAAAATGGAAAATTGCACAGTCTGCACTAAAAAGCGCCTTGGATGTTTCCGGCCTTGATTATTATAGTGAAACTGGAGAGGCAGCTTTTTATGGTCCAAAAGCTGACTTCATGGCTCGTGACGTATTGGGACGTGAATGGCAACTGTCTACCATCCAAGTGGACTTTATCCAGCCATCTAAACTGGGTCTTACGTACCATGGTGAAGACGGACAGGAACACACTCCAGTCGTTTTACATCGTGCCGTAACTGGTAGCACAGAGCGCTTTCTTGGCGTATTGATAGAACAATATGCAGGCGCATTTCCTGTATGGTTAGCACCCGTACAAGCAGTGATCATCCCTATAACAGATAGAAATATAGAATATTGTCAAGATCTAAGCACTACTCTACAAAATGATGGGCTAAGAGTCAATATCGACACAGGCAATGATCGCATGAACTCAAAAATACGAAAAGCACAGGTACAAAAAGTACCTTATATGCTAATCATAGGTGATAAGGAAGAGCAGAGCAATTCAGTATCAGTACGATCAAGATCTGAAAAAAACACAAAAGTACAATCTGTTGATGAGTTCATAGCATTAATTCAAGAAAATATTTCTTCAGGGGATTGACAGATAATATCATAAATTGGAGTATGAGCTAAATCATAACTTCGTTTGTGTTAGAGCTTCGTTAGAAATCATCAAAATACCTTGACTGAGTACGAATGCGGTATTATCATCCACATGTTATTTAGCACTCTTTGTTAAAGACTGCTAAATATATAACAGACTAATATAGACTACTAGGAGGCAAAAAAAAGATGTCACTTAATCTAAAGCCGCTAGGCGAACGCCTAATCGTAGAGCCGATAGAACAAGAAGAAACTACGGCCGGCGGCATAGTTCTGCCCGAAACAGCAAAGGAAAAACCTCAAAAAGGTAAAGTGGTTGCTGTTGGGCCTGGAGCACGAGATGAAAGCGGAAATCGTATAGATATGGACGTATCTGCTGACGATGAAGTACTGTTTGCAAAATATGCTGGCACAGAGATAAAGATTGAAGGTAAAAAATTACTTATACTGAAAGAAAGTGATGTTCTGGCAATTGTAACCGGATAATATTAATAACTAGAAAAAGAGGAAAGGACTAAAATCATGGCAGCAAAACAAATAGTTTTTGAGGAAGATGCCCGCCGTGCGCTTAAGGCAGGAATAGATCAACTGGCCAATGCGGTGTCAACCACCCTAGGCCCTAAAGGGCGCAACGTAGCACTAGACAAAAAATTCGGTGCTCCAACAGTTACTCATGACGGTGTCACTGTAGCTAAAGACATAGAGCTCGAAGACCCTTACGAAAATATGGGGGCACAACTACTTTCACAGGCAGCAACGAAAACCAACGATATAGCTGGTGATGGCACCACTACATCAACTGTACTTGCTCAGGCAATGGTACATGAAGGCCTGAAGATGGCGGCCGCCGGAGTCAATCCTATGCTTCTAAAGCGAGGTATTGAAGCTGCAACTCAGGCAGTGGTAGAAAGTATTCAGTCACAATCACAGCAGATAAACACCAAGGAAGAAATTGCTTCAGTAGCAGGAATTTCAGCAGCAGATGAAGAAATAGGCGGATTGATTGCTGAGGTAATGGATAAAGTAGGTAAAGATGGTGTAATTACTGTAGAAGAATCAAAAGGACTTGAATTTGAAACCGAATATGTAGATGGTATGCAATTTGATCGCGGATACATATCACCATATTTTGTCACAAGTCCAGAGACCATGGAATCTGCAATTGATGACCCATACGTACTGATTCACGACAAGAAAATATCTGCAGCACAGGACTTAGTACCATTACTAGAAAAATTGGTGCAGCTTGGCAAGCGTGACCTAGTCATCATCGCAGAAGATATCGAAGGTGAAGCTCTCGCTACTTTAGTGCTCAACAAAATGAGAGGTATGCTGAACGTTTTAGCATTAAAAGCTCCAGGCTTTGGCGACAGACGTAAGGCAATGCTACAAGATATTGCTGTTCTCACTGGTGGAACTGTTATTACTGAAGAACTTGGACGTAAACTAGAAAGCACAACCGTTGCTGATCTGGGTCAAGCAGGTAAGATAATCTCTACTAAGGATGACACTACAGTAATAGATGGTAAAGGCGATGAGAAAAAGATCAAGGGACGTATAGAAGAAATAAAGGTCGAAATAGACAAGAGCACCTCCGACTATGACAGAGAAAAACTGCAAGAACGTCTAGCGAAACTAAGTGGTGGTGTAGCTGTAATACGTGTAGGTGCCGCTACTGAGGTAGAGCTCAAAGAAAAGAAACACCGTGTTGAGGATGCTCTATCAGCAACTCGCGCAGCAGTTGAAGAAGGAATTGTTGCAGGTGGTGGAGTAACTCTAATGAATGCAGTGTCTGCACTAGAAAACGTATCTCTAGGTAACGATGACGCTCAACGTGGCGTAGATGTTCTAGAGAAGGCATTAGAAAAACCTATGCGCAAAATAGCAGCGAATGCTGGGCAAGATGGATCTGTAATCATCAGCAATGTACGCCGCGCGCAAGAGGAAAAGAAGAATTCTGCAATTGGATTCAATGTTATCTCAGAAGATTATGTTGATATGGTATCTGAGGGGATTATTGATCCAGCTAAAGTCACTAGAGGCGCACTCGAAAATGCTGCCTCAATAGCAGCAATGATACTGACTACAGAAGCACTGATAACTGAAAAACCAGAGGCGGACGGACCTCCTATGCCAGCAGCCCCAGACATGGGTGGCATGGGCGGAATGATGTAAATTTCCTTCTACCTTTTGTCAGTACATATAAAAAAAACCTCCCTGATCAGGGAGGTTTTTTTATGCCTTCCTATTGATACTATAGTTATTCCCATCGAGACTGAAAATCAAGCATAAAATCCTGTAAAGCATGTACACTGTCTAATGTTACGGCATTATAAATAGAAGCCCTTAGACCCCCAACAGAACGGTGCCCTTTAAGATTATGTAGTCCACTGTCATATGCTTCCGTCACAAATTTTTCTTCAAGGGTTTGATCCTCAATCCTCCATGTCACATTCATTGCTGATCTACTGTCTTCATGGGCATGACCTATATAAAACCCAGTACTATTATCAATAGTACTATAAAGAAGATCTGCTTTCTCTTGGTTTATAGCGCTCATTTTAGCCAATCCTCCCACATCTTCAAGCAGCCATTCAGTTACAAGATTAGCCATATAAATAGAGAAAACCGGTGGTGTATTGTAGCTGGAATCTTTAGCTACGTGCACTCTATAATCCAGCATAGAGTGCAAACCATCGGGAATACGCTCAAGCATATCTTCACGAATAATGACCACTGTCACTCCAGCAGGCCCAACATTTTTCTGCACACCTGCATACATAAGACCATAATTAGTTACAGATACCGGTCTTGATAGAAAATCAGATGACATGTCGCATATCAAAGGTACTCCAAATGTAGGTTCCCACTGCAACTGTATTCCCTGAATAGTCTCATTAGATGTGATGTGCACATATGCACCGCTTGATATGGGATTGATTTCATCGAAAGATGGCATACGACTAAATTTTTCGCTTGATCCATCCCACAACCTACACGTATCTCCTTCCCTAAGAGCTTGCTCTATAGCTTTCTGTCCCCATGTTCCCCCTACAATATAATAAGCACATTCACCTGATTCACGAAGAAAGTTCATAGGGACCATGGAAAATTGAAGGCTAGCTCCACCCGCCAAAAAGAGGATATGGTAATTGTTTGGTATGTCTAGAAGAGTTCGAAGATTGTTCTGAGTAGTTTGAATAATATCATTGAATGTGCTCGATCGATGATTAATTTCCAAAACTGACATACCGATACCAGGTAATTCGTCCAACTCTTGCTTAGCTCGCATTAGAACCGGCAGCGGAAGCGTTCCAGGCCCAGCAGAAAAATTATGTACCCTAGTTTTCACCATGGCAGATAGGTACCTACCCAAACATTATTCTAATATAGAGCTTGAATTGCAATTGGTGACAAGCAAAATCTGGTGAAACCCATTACAATTATGCTATACTCTCGTCCAGACTTCTTACAAACAGCATTAATTATACAAGGAATTGCATCATATCTATGAAGAATAATGAACTATATTTACCCGAATCTGCTATGGCAATCATGGCTCATCCAGATGACATTGAATTTGCCTGTGCCGGAACACTAGCCAGATGGGCACAATCCGGTTCAAGAATTTGTTACGTTGTTTGTACTAGCGGTGATGCAGGCATAGCTTCTTCAGGCATGACTAGAAAAGAAGCGGCAGTTATACGTGAACACGAACAAAGGCAAGCGGCGGACATTGTTGGAGCAACAGACGTAGTTTTCCTGCGTGAGCCAGATGGCATGTTACAACCTACAATGGAAGTGCGCAAAAAGATTGTAAGAGCAATACGTAGCTTTAGACCAGAAGTCATTATCTGTGGAGACCCCAACCTAGTTTGGGCTGGAGACAGCTATATCAATCACCCTGATCATCGTGCTGCAGCTATGGCAGCTGTTGATGCAATATTTCCAGCAGCAGGACAGCCCAACATGTTTGAAGAATTATCAAGCGATAACATTACTGCCTTCAAACCACGTAAGGTGTATGCTAGTGGAACAACAGTTGACAATCAGCTGGTTTTATCAATTGACGACACCATGGATGTCAAATTAGAAGCTTTGTTAGCACATCAAAGTCAGTTCAAAGGCAAGGATCCAAGCGATTCTGTAAGAGAACGAGCTGCAAAACTAGCTGAAGGACACGATATGATGTATGCCGAAACCTTTAGAGTGACTATCCTGGAAACCGATGAGCTCTGGGACAAATATCATGGAGATGCAGTCGATCGCCATCCTGGTGCATGAAGTACCATGTCAGTTGTAAGCTCAGTCCTTAATGTAACCAATCGTATCATACGTCCATTTTTTATCGTCATATTATTGCAAATAAGTGGATTACTTACTGCTTGTAATGCAGAGGATATAGATGACTTAAGTCTACCCACCCCATTACCTGCTTCTGACAGAACAGAACTGCATTTACGTACATATGACGCATTTTGGGCAAAACTAGAGCCTAATTACATATTTGTTGGAAGCACAGATTTTGACTGGAAACTAATGCCCATGCAGACACGCAGGCAAGTGAGTTCCGGGATTACAGATAAAGAATTTGATAGTCTGATTGATTCGTTTGTAGATTTATTTCCTGATAATACAATAATATATCGAAACCGTTCAGAACGAATAGATGCAGACCTTAAAGCAACACTTTCTTACGAAGGTATTGGTGCCTACATAACAGTAGTCAATGAACCGATCCCTCATATAGTGCTACTATCTGTTATTACATCATCGCCAGCAGAAAAAGCAGGTCTACGTGCTCACGATTCGATTTACTCTGTAGATGGCAAACCAGTAACAGAAGAAGAAGGTATAGCAGTCGTGGATCGGGTAAGAGGACCTGCCGGTAGCATTGTGACTCTCCAGGTTATTAGTCCTAATGGTAGCGAACAAACTGTCGAAGTAACCCGGGAACGATTGCAAGCGACTGACATGCTTCGCTATACCTATTTGCCAATTGCAAAGGCAGGATTAATACGTATACCAATGGGTGGCAACGTAAATATTATGAGTGACACACTTACTGCCATAGA
>CAWWAV010000012.1:0-13968 GCA_963934935.1 uncultured Anaerolineales bacterium | reverse complement strand
TTTTTGCAGATGTTTTACTCATATTTCTCACTCATATTTCTCGCCTTAACAAAAGTATTCAATGTCCAAAATTATTGTTGAACATTCTCCATCTCACCGAACTCGCGGCAAAAACTTTATAAAATATAAAGTCCACTTAATTGTGTAGAATAATTGAACTATAGATTAGTAGCACACAGATAAACTCATTGTACTATCAATATGACAACATGAGGCACTCAATATTGCTTCTAATGACCTGGAGCATTGCCAACCCAACCACTGGGGTGTATATTTCCATCCCATGACTTGTTTTCTGACAACAAGGAAGAAGTAAGGCAATGCTTGGCCACTCCAAAGCACATGATGTGATCATTATCGGAGGCGGTATAGTCGGCACCTCGCTCGCTTACCATCTAGTAAGCCAGAAAGTTGACGTACTGCTTGTCGACCGCAAAGACCGAGGTAGAGCTACTGATGCTGGTGCAGGCATACTCTCACCAGAGACAAGCGGTTCTCACCTAAAGACATGGGTTGATCTTGCTATAAAAGCAGGTGATTATTATCCAACACTTATAGATCAGTTAAAGGCAAAGCAGCCAACATCGACAGGATATGATCGTTGTGGAATATTAACTGTAGCTATTGACGATAGTGAGATTGAACAATTTGATAGGACAAAAGATATAATTTTTCAGCGCAAGAGACAAAGAGGAAAACCGAGCGATGAAGAGTTGCATCTCATCTCAAGTCATCAAGCCAAGTCTCTTTTCCCCTGCTTAGCACCTGTACAAAAAGCCATCTATTATAAAAGAGCTGCTCGGGTGGATGGACGATTATTGACACAGGCATTACAGCATGCATCTGAAGCACAGGGGTTAGAAATACTAGAAACTAATGTAGAAAAATTATTATTTCAAAAAGGCCAAGTTGGAGGAGTAATAACTAAAGCTGGTGCTTTCCACGCAAACAAAGTGGTAATTGCTGGAGGGGCATGGTCACAAGCATATGAAGATGAACTAGGAGTACACATCCCTGTTGAACCGCAGCGAGGCCAAATAATGCACTTTGCTATGAAAGGGGTAGATACAGACAACTGGCCAATGGTATCTGCATTTCATGGGCACTACATAGTACCATGGCCACAAGGAAATATTGTAGTAGGTGCAACTAGAGAAACAAATTCAGGATTTGATACACAACCGACTGCGAGTGGTATTCATGAAGTACTTCATGAGGCATTAAGGGTAGCACCCGGACTCGCTCAAGCAGAATTAAAATCAGTGCGTGTTGGACTACGATCCATGACAAATGATCAACTACCTATCTTAAGCAAAGTACCTTGCATACACAACCTTTATCTTGCCACTGGACATGGTTCTACTGGACTGCTTCTTGGACCATACAGTGGAAAGATCATGTCACAAATGATCCTTGATCAACACATCGAAAGTGACATCGCACCGTTTGGCATAGAACGCTTTATGTAAGACTTAGAAGGTCAGGCGGTCCCGACGGGATTCGAACCCGCGATCTCTGCCTTGACAGGGCAGCATGTTAAACCGCTACACCACGGGACCACAGAATGCGACGCAGTATACCATCGCCTTGAAGCGCAAGTCAAGAACTCTCAGTGCAATTGTAATTAACTTGATAAAATTTGCTTGAGTGCATGAACTGTAATTTCTACCATGCTACTATCTATTCCATAGTGGGTTACAGCCCTGAAACTGCTTGGGCCAACTAGATCAAGCAAGACGCCTTCTTGCCTAAGAGAATCACTGACTTCATGTCCAGAATTAGGTACACCTGCATCTAAATTAAAGTAAACCATGTTGGTTGATGCCGAATTTCTTTCCAATGAAATTCCAGGTACCTCACCCAAAAGTCGTGCTAGCAATTTAGCATTTTGATGATCATCGATCAATCGTCCCGACATTTCTGTCAAAGCTATAATACCTGCAGAAGCTAACACGCCTGCTTGACGCATTCCGCCACCCAGAACCTTGCGAGCCCTACGTGCCCTATCTATGAAATCAGTGTCACCACATAGTACGGATCCAACAGGAGCACATAGACCTTTAGAAAGACATATAGACACAGAATCAGATGGCCCGACAATCTCCTTAGGTGAAACGCCTAGTGCTGCAGCAGCGTTAAACATCCGAGCACCATCCAGATGCAATATAAGACCATGCTTTACAGCAAGTTCGCCCAACTTCTCAGTATATGTGGGGCTAATAGGTACACCACCACAAATATTGTGTGTGTTTTCTATAGCAACTACACGAGTAATAGGATGATGATCATCACTAGTCTGTATCGCGGATTCAATTTTCTGAATATCCAACGTACCATCATATTCTTCTTCTACTGGGCGAGCCTGAACACCAGCCAAGGCAGCCATTGCACCTTGCTCATTACGATATATATGCGATTTAAGACCACATATTATTTCATCACCTCTGCGAGTATGAGCAAGAGTGGCTGCGACATTACCCATAGTTCCAGATGCAACATATAATGCAGCTTCCTTTCCAGTAAGTTCGCTAGCGATATCCTGCAGCTGATTCACTGTAGGATCTTCACCATATACGTCATCACCAACATCAGCTTTAGCCATTGCCTCCCGCATAGCGGGAGTGGGTTTAGTAACGGTATCAGACCGTAGGTCAATCATATCCATATATCATACCTCGCGATTCACACCTCTCTGGACTGCGTCAAGACATTCTCTAGATCTTTAGGCAATGGGCTATTAAATATCCTAGTATCACCCTTTGGAATAGCAATTTTTAAGCGCGCCGCATGGAGAAATTGACGCCGTAACCCATACAAATCACTAACCATTCTACGGTTTCCATAAAGCAAGTCTCCCACAATAGGACAACCCAAATAAGACATGTGTACACGAATTTGGTGTGTACGACCAGTTATAGGCTTAATTTCCAATAATGTCCATTCATCAAACTTCTCTACTGTACTATACCTAGTTACGGCAAATCGAGTCTTACTACTTTTTTCATGATATATAGCCATACGCTTTCTAAATTTCTTGTCTCTGCCAATTGCAGTTTCTACACGACCATTTGAAGACGGAGGCACACCATGAACTAGTCCTAGATAACTTTTTTCGACAGTTCGCTCTTTGAATTGAGCCGACAAAAATCTATGAGCAAGATCGTTTTTAGCAACAACTATAATTCCTGAAGTGTCTTTATCAAGACGATGCACAATCCCTGGTCTCTGCTCTCCTCCAATTCCAGCCATATGTGGGTCGTGTGCCAAAACAGCATTTACTAAAGTGCCAGTTCTGTGTCCAGATGCAGGATGAACTACCATTCCAGAAGGCTTATCAACCACCAACAAATCATTGTCCTCATACACAATATCTAAAGGAATATCCTCCGCCAACAACGATGTCGGTGCTGGTGGCGGAACACGAATCACAACTGTTTCACTACCATTAAGCACAGTAGCTGATTTAGAGGATATGACACCATCAACAGATATATTACCTTGGCTAACTAAACGTTGGATTTGTGAACGCGACAAACCTGATGTGCCCTTCACCAAGGCTACATCCAATCTTTTACCTCGATCTGATTCGTCGAACCTAACAACTTGAGTATTTCCGGCACTAGCAGACTTAGGATCAGTCATTTGAACCAGGTTGTTGCACCAGTTTCTCCTGCCGAATTTCCTTAATCATTAATATGACCATGATGATGACTCCGACCGTAATACATGAATCAGCGACATTAAAAATCGGCCAATAATGAATATGTAAGAAATCAACAACTGAGCCCAGAAAAAGACGGTCAATGAGATTGTTTCCTATCGCACCCCCCATCTGCATTCCCAGGGCCAGGCGTAGCCAACCATCACTTTCAGACAACTGGTTGTTGTAGTAAATTATGATAGCAACCACCAATATAGCAAGCACACTGATACCAGGACCAATCTTCTGGAACATTCCAAAAGCAACCCCTGTGTTGGTGGTATAAGTTAGGTCAAATATGTTGCGAAGCGTGGGATGAACAACTATAGTTTGCCCAATAAACATATTTTGCCTGACTAATAGCTTAGTATATTGATCCAGAACAACAGCTATTAATGCGACCACATAGAGCATATATTTTTTACCCATCACAGATCTCATTGAACTTATTTATCCTTGTCCAATTGTAGAGTCAGCGTCTCATCACCTATATTCTCAACTACTCCCTTAGCATCCTCATTGAATACCAATGACAATGCTAATGCTTCTCCCATGATGTAATCGCGGTGCTGTTCTATGGCGTCAACTAAGTTACTCGTTCCAGCATAAGTAATATGAATACGATCAGAAATGTCAAATCCACTGGACTTTCGCAAGTCTTGCACTCTACGCACCACTTCGCGGGCCAATCCTTCTAGAACTAGGTCAGGAGTCAAGTCTGTGACCAACCCTACTACCAGACCTCCAGCTTCAGCAGTAGCGAAACCCTTTTTAGATTCAACACGTACCTCAACCTCTTCAGGCAAAATTTCTATTTTTTCGGATTCAACATCAATGACAATGCTTTTTCCATCAAGCAATCTATCCGCTGCTTCTGCACTATCAACTCGGCTAATCGCTTCCTTGATCTTGGGGAAACGACTCGCATATTTTTGTCCTAAC
The DNA here is from genome assembly GCA_963934935.1 of uncultured Anaerolineales bacterium. Lineage (GTDB taxonomy): Bacteria > Chloroflexota > Anaerolineae > Anaerolineales > UBA11657 > UBA11657. Next base: position 9,326 of record CAWWAV010000012.1, on the reverse strand, counting down.
TGCTTAGGTAATGGATGCAATGTATAAACAACAGCCTCATCAGCAGAATCTAACCATCGTACCTGTTTGACATTCAATTCATCCAAAATCAATCTTGAATACCTTTCAAGTAGTTCACCTTTCATATGACTTCCCGCCCAAAACACTACCTCTGCAAGTGGCTGCCTCACTTTTAACTGTGCACTCTGACGTGCACTATGACCTAACGAGACAAGTTTCTGCACCAATCGCATTTCTCGATTGAGCTCTTCATCAATCAGATCTGGATTGTAGTCTGGCCAATCAGCAAGATGTACAGATTCTGGTGCAAGAGCCTCCTCTCCGGTCAAATTCCGATATATGGCATCAGATATAAATGGCATGGAAGGAGCTAATATCTTACTAACACTAAGCAGACACTGATACAATGTTGCATAGGCAGCATGCTTATCACTATCATCCTCAGTTTTCCAAAACCTGCGTCGTGATAGACGCACGTACCAGTTAGATAATAAATCCACAAAGCGCTCAATAGGCCTCGTAGCACCAGTAGCATCGTAATTCTCTAATGCATCAGTTACGTCTTTAACTAGGTTATGTAACTCCGACAAAATCCACTGATCTAGTTCAGATATAGCATTGGTTGAAGCTTCATCGGGTGTGCCAGGAGACCAGTCATCTAAATTTGCATAGGTCACAAAAAACACATATGTGTTCCACAATGTAAGAGTAAAACTACGTACCACGTCACCTACCAAATCTACTGAAAAGCGTCTTTCTTGACCAGGCGGACTAGCTGTATAAAGATACCATCGGAAAGCATCTGCTCCATGCATGTTCAGCACATCCCAAGGATCAACAATATTGCCCTTAGACTTAGACATCTTTTGGCCAGATTCATCCAATATAAGCCCAAGACACGCAACATTCTTAAAAGCAACACTATCGAACAACATAGTAGAGATAGAATGCAATGAATAAAACCAACCACGAGTCTGATCAACAGCCTCACATATATAATCAGCAGGAAATTGTTCTTGAAATTGTTTGTTATGTTCAAATGGGTAATGCCACTGCGCCAATGGCATTGCACCTGAATCAAACCATACATCTATAACTTCTGGCACTCGATGCATTGTTTTACCAGTTTTTGGGTTTGGAAATGTAATGTCATCAACATATGGTCTATGCAAATCCAGATCAGAACAATCCCGATCGGCCAAATCTGACAACTCTTTGACAGATCCGACCAACAACCAATCACCGTCCTCGTCGATCCATATCGGCAAAGGAGTGCCCCAATAACGCTCTCGCCCCAAGGCCCAGTCAACATTATTGTCTAACCAGTTTCCAAAACGACCATCACGAATATGTGACGGATACCAATTGATAGTTTGATTAAGTTCGACCAAACGATTCTTGTGTTTAGTTGTAGCTATGTACCAAGTACTTCGAGCCATATATAGTAATGGAGTATCACACCGCCAACAGAAAGGGTAAGTATGTAGATAAGTATCAGATTTCAACAACAATTCGCGCTTTCGCAAATCCTCTGTAATCAGTGGGTCGGCATCCTTAACCCACATAGAGGCCCAAGGTATAATCTCTTCAACAAAACACCCGTCTTCACCAACTGTCATTAATACTGGCAGATCGTACTTAATTGCCATAGCCATATCATCTGCCCCAAATGCTGCTGCCATATGTACTATTCCGGTACCTTCTCCAGTAGTAACAAAATCAGCCAGCACTACATAATGAGCTTCACCTTCAAAAGGCATAAAACTATAAGGAGCCTCATACTGTAACCCTTGTAGTTCTGAACCCATAGTTTCGTCGACAATATTGAATTGATCGATTTCCTTAAACACATCTTGATACAATTCTTTAGCTACAATAATGCGCTCACCCTCTTCTAATTGCACTGTTACGTAGACTATATCAGGGTGAACAGCTACACCCACATTTCCAGGAAGTGTCCAAGGAGTAGTAGTCCATATGAGAAGAGAAGTGTTCGGATCATCCTTTAGTGGAAATTTGACATAAACCGACGGATCCTCAGTATTTTCCTGATAACCTAATGAGAGCTCATGATCGGATAGTGCAGTACCGCAACGCGCACAATAAGGCACCACTTTGAAACCTTGATAAAGTAATTCCTTATGCCATAACTCCTTCAAAATCCACCACACCGATTCTATATAATCATTTTTAAAAGTCACATAGGCATCTTCAAGATCTACCCAAAAACCTATCCGATCAGTTAGCTTCTCCCACTCCTGTATATATTCAAAAGCTGATTGCCTACACTTCGAGTTAAATTCTGCAATGCCGTAAGACTCTATTTGATCTTTACCTGTAATGCCAAGCTGTTTTTCTACTTCTATTTCAACAGGCAGACCATGAGTATCCCAACCTCCCCTTCTTAACACATAGTAGCCTCTCATAGCTCGATAGCGAGGATATATGTCCTTGAAAGCCCGTGAAAGTACATGATGACTGCCTGGCATCCCATTAGCTGTAGGAGGTCCTTCATAGAACACAAATGTCTCGTTGCCCTTGCGGGATTGTACTGAGCGATCAAAAATGGCGTTAGTTTGCCAGAAATCAAGTGTTTCAAGCTCAAGTTTAGCTACATCAAGTTTGGATTTTACTGGTTGAAATCTCATTAAATTTTACTATCACCAATTTCTACTACAATTCGTTTGTTGATTCTCCCTTTGCTCTTGTAATCCACCACATTTATCGCACCAACCTCAGCTGTATTTGCTACATGTGTACCCCCATCAGCTTGCAAATCAAGACCTACTATTTCTACTGTGCGCACCTCCCTAATACCCTTTGGAAGTAAGTTTATTTTAGTACGTATCAAATCTGGTATTTGAAACGCTACATCTCTAGTAACAATTTCCACTAAAATGTCCCTTGATGCATTGACTTCGAGGTTAATTTTTTCTTCAATCTCCTGCACTAAGGCAGCATGCATATTCTCAAATTCAAAATCCATCCTGGCACGCAAAGGTGACATATTTCCACCAGTTACCTTAGCACCGTAATCTCTCCATACAACTCCGCAAAGTATATGCATAGCAGTATGCGTACGCATCAACTTGTAACGTAATTCCCAATCAATAATACCTTTTACAGTTTGTCCTACACTTGGAGTATATACACCATCAACAACATGCCATATAAGTTCGTTTTGCCTGGTAATCTTAATAACAGCACATATATTGTCAGCATACTGTATTGTACCAAGATCAAAGGGCTGGCCACCTCCCCCTGGATAAAACGCTGTACAGTCAAGTCTTACATGCCCTTGTTCAGACACTTCTAGTACATTTGCCTCAAATTCTTTCAGGTATGAGTCTGATAAATACAGTAACTTGGTCATCATTAGGTAATCAATTCTATTCTAAAACGGTAAACGCCCCCAGCCCTATTAGGGACGAGAGCGTCACATTCCCCCACACCATTTTACAAACCCTGATTGTTTGATCCCCTTTCCCTAATAGATATTAATGTTTCCTTACCTATCATACTCATGCTACTAATATAGTTATTTCTTAGTTCGCCACATCGATTCAGTCAGTCTAACGTTTACGGCTTGGATAGGGTTTGACATACCGTTTCAGGCGATTATAAAGTGATTCCAGATTGCCCAAGTGAAGTTCTTCAGCAAGTCCCCCAAGTACAGCGCGATCTATATCTACTGAAGCAAGATCTGTCTTCGCTAGAGCTTTCTTGCTATATCTGCGTTTCAAAACCTGCCTAACAGCTCTGTCGATTGTCTTCAGGTATTTTATTTTTTTCTCTACATATGATCCAACCTCGCCACGTAGTATTACAGGTCCATGGCCTTGCACCAAATTAGTGAGATCAGGCGCCATAGTGAGTATATTTTCTAATGACTTAAGTAGTTGTTTGATATCGCCGTCTGGGAAAAAAGGAACAGGCATGACTGTATCCGACGCAAATAAAACCTGTTCTCCTTCAACGAGCACATTAATCACATCTTTACTGTGGCCTGGAGAGTGATTCAGGATAATAGTCTTTCCACCAAGTCGTAGGCGAAAACTTCCTCCTGCAAATGTAATTTGGGGAAGTACTATTTTTACACTGGCTAATTCTGAAGACTCGGCTTTAGCGGCCGTTAAACTCTCTACACCGACAGTAGATAAAAGTTCTCTGCAAAGCTCATGTGAAATCACTTGTGCACCAGCAAAAATATAGGTGCCATATACATGATCCGCATGGTAATGTGTATTGATCACGTAGCGTACTCGTGATGAAAGCTGCGATTCTACAAACTGTTTCATTTCAAGAGCTTCTGTAGGGTATGGTAAAGTATCAATCAAAATTGCACCCAGACGTGTATTTATCACACCTGCAGTGACCTGCGCATACAATTCGCTCGTAAAAACATAAACATCGTCCGTTACACGTTCTATTTGCGTCATAATTTACCTAATCCTTCGATCATACAGTTGGAGAATAGCATAACAGCTATGAAGGTGTCAAGAAAAACACAGAAGCGACCCTACTATTCTTACTCAAAACTAACCCCGCCATGTCGTGTGCTGATTTGATTCTGCGCCTGCTTTTGGCAGGCGGGGCATCGCACTGACTAGTCTGCCTTGGCTAATTCATTGCCTATCGCATCGTAATCAAAATTAAATGCCCATTTTGTTAATGTTGGCACAGAATCTTTTGCGGCATCACAAACATAGCAGGGTACAATCAGATGTTAACACGAACTGCTAATACTATCAAGCATTGCAAGAATTACTCTATTATGTCGTCAGGTGGATCCACTATGTTGATATGCAACTCATTCAATTGATCAACATCTGCAGACGACGGAGCTCCTACCATCAAGTCAGTTGCCTGTTGTGATTTAGGAAATGCTATCACTTCACGAATGTTTTTTTCCTGAGCCAATAACATGACTAAACGATCGATCCCAACGGCTATCCCACCATGGGGTGGCGTTCCATATTCGAATGCCTCTAGCATATGCCCAAACCTATCAAGAGCCACATTTTGTTTCAGGCCAATCAGACCAAAAATCTGTTGTTGCAATGAACTATCATGAATCCTAATAGAGCCTCCTGCCATTTCATAGCCATTGCACACCATATCATATTGCGATCCCCGCACTCTACCCGGATCAGTTTCTAGATAACATTTATCTTCAGTCAGTGGTGCAGTAAACAAGTGATGGCTAGGATCCCAGCGGTTTTCCTGTTCATTCCAATTGAACAAAGGAAAATCAACCACCCAACAACACGCTAGTATATTGGGGTCATATGAATTTATCTTCTCACCTATCTTTACTCGTAGAGCAGCTAACGAATCATGCACGACATCGATGTCAGAAGCTACTAGCAATAGCAAGTCACCTGGTGTAGCTTGCATCTTTTTATTCAGAGCATCCATAGTTACAACATCAACATATTTACCAAATGATGAGCGTGAGATATTACCATCTTCGCCAACAACAGCCCAAGCTAGACCTCCAGCTCCATATTTCTTGACAAAATCAGTTAATGAGTCAATCTCTTTGCGAGTATACGTACCACAACCCTCTGCATTAATACCTTTTACCGCTTCCGCACTGGAAAAAATCTTAAACTCACTGTCAGATACTAATTCAGTTACATCTTGCAGCTCTATTCCAAACCGCAAATCAGGTTTGTCTGTACCAAATCTGCTAAGTACTTCCTCACTACTAAACCGTGGCCATGGTGTCTGCTGGAACTTCATATCAGTCAAATTAGAAACCAAATCTCTCATCATGACTTCAATCGTTTGTAACACATCTTCTTGCTCTACAAACGACATCTCCAGATCAAGCTGAGTAAATTCTGGCTGCCTATCTCCCCGCTGATCCTCATCTCTAAAACAACGTGCAATCTGGAAATATTTCTCAACTCCAGCAACCATTAGCAATTGTTTCAACTGTTGAGGTGACTGAGGTAAGGCATAAAATTTGCCTTTATGCAGTCGGCTTGGAACCAGATAATCCCGTGCTCCTTCTGGAGTGGTCTTAAATAGTATTGGGGTCTCAACTTCTAAAAAACCCGACCGTGAGAGATGATCCCTTATAAAAGCTATAGTTTTATGTCGTAAACTCAAATTCGCCAACATATGACTGCGACGCAAATCAAGATAACGGTATTTTTGTCGAAGCCCTTCTTCTACTCTGGTCATTTTGTTTATATCAAAAGGAGGGGTCTTGGAAATATTTAATATCTCAACGTGTTGAGCAACCAACTCGATGTCCCCACTAACCATGTCAGGATTGGTGGCTCCATCTGGTCGTCCACGCACATTTCCAGAAACTTGGATCACATATTCCGCTCTAAGGCTAGCCATTATTTCATGGGCTTCGCCATACTTTGGATCAGAGACAACCTGCACCAGACCCCAACGATCCCTTAAGTCAATAAATGTTAGGCCTCCATGATCGCGTCTCCGATGCACCCAACCGGCAAGAGTCACCTCTTGACCTACACAATCATGCTTTAATTCTCCACAAGTATGTGTCTTCAACATATCAGAAACTCTCCGCCGAATGATAACCGCACAAACCGAAACTATGTGTTGATAAGTATAACAATATACATCCTCTAGCACCACATTTGCTTATTGCTTAATGATTATCATATAGTTACATCCATATAGCACATCGAAAGTCCTACTTAGCACCCTTAACCTTGTTGGATGACTGGTATCGCAGCAAATACAAAGTTAGCAACGCAGCTAGAAGACATAAAACGCTATTTGTTTGCATGACCCTAGATAAAGGATATATATCCGCTGCTAGACCGAACAGATATGAACCAACAGAGCCACTTGCAAACATGAATCCCAATGTCAAACCTGAAGCAAAAGCACGCCTACTTGGCAACAATGACTGAGCCAATACCACTACAACAGAAAATGATGCGCCATTTAGACCACCAGCTAGAAAAACAATTGGATATATGATAGGTCCCGTAACAACAGGGTAATAATACATTGGCAAAACAGCCAACAGCAAGGACCACAGTATTAATCGTAGCCGACCCCATCGATCCGCTAACACTCCTCCAGCTAGTCCGCCAAATGCAGTAGCACCCATATAAACTGACGTGATAGCCCCATATGCTCCAGGAGCATATCCCCTATCTTGAAACAACTTGGGCAAGAACGTCATCGACGTCATTCCTGGTGCAGTACGCAGTAATATCATTGCGACAAACACAACAATCACCCATCTGTTTCTGTGAAATTCGAAAACATTTTCTTTCTTTGTTACACTTGTTTCATTCGAATCTAATCTTTGATCGTCCGCAGACCAAAATAAGCGGTAGATCGAATTGAAAGCAACTGGCAAAGCCAGGACAGTTAGCACTAATACACCTTGTATACCTACCCTCTCTATGATAAACCCACCTAAAGCAGGCCCAATCGCGTGCCCAGAAAGACCAAAGAGGAAAAATAGAGATGCTGCCGTAGCTGCTCTTCCAAGCATAATGATGCTTCCACGTTCGGTTGCCCGTTCTGTGCCTGCCGCATGAAATCCGGCGGATCCAAGAGTAGAAACTATCAATAGAGGGATCGACCATTGAATGTTTGTGGATACAGCAATTGATATCCACAAAGCTATCCATATCAGTGAAGCCCCGCTTAACCATCTAGTACTATACCGATCGGCCAACCAACCAAAGATTGGCTGTGTAAGTGAACCAACAGAAGTATAAATAAGAACAATAAGGCCAATGTCAGAGTTTGCAAGCCCTAGTACTGGTGCCAGAAATACCACTAGTATTCCTAGCTGACTATTGAGTAAATCAACGGCAAAATGATTTAGAGAAACTGCCAGAAAGTAACTATCCCGGATTAAGCGTATCATTGATTTGTGTCCATCCATAATCTAACTGAAAACTGTGTCATATATAAATTATTACTTCTGCATTTTGTCTGGAATCGCATAAACACTTACTTAAACATATTAGTAATAGAATCGTTTGATATTACTATATACTTGCCTTGAGGGTTTTTTTATCATCCCGACGCAATACCAAACTAAGACCAGCTGCCAGCAAACAAAGCAAACCATTTATTTGCATTGCATTTACTAGTGAATAGTAATCAGCTGCCAAACCTATCAGATAAGATCCCAAAGCTCCACTAGCAAACATGAAACCCATGGTCAATCCTGATGCAAGTGCCCGCCTGTTTGGTAAAAGTGACTGTGCAATCACCACAATTACAGCATGCGATCCCCCATTAAAAAACCCGGCCAAAAACACGAGTATGTAAACTGCAAGCCCTTGTGCCACAGGATAATAGTACATTGGTATTACAGCAGCCAGCAAAGACAATTGTATGATACGTCGTCGCCCCCAACGATCTGACATGAATCCCCCAATCAATCCACCTATAGCAGTACCGCCCATAAACACGGTTGTTACAATTCCATAAGCACCGGGGTCATAACCACGGTCATAGAATAGTTTAGGCAAAAAAGTCATTGAAGCTACTTGTGGGGCAGTACGAAACATTACAAGTACACAGAACGCAATTATCACCCATACATCTTTGTAATATTCGTCACTAGATTCAGCTTTTCTATCGTGAATTGTATTTGGGTTTGCAACTGCTAATGGTTTTCTCCAATACAAACGGTAAATTGAGTTGATAGCCAATGGTACTGATGCAACAGTCAATGCTAACACTCCAATGGTACCCATACGCTCAAGAAGAGCTCCGCCAATTGCAGGTCCAACAGCTAAGCCTAACTGACCGAACAGAAAAAATAGTGATGCCGCCGTAGCAGCTTTACCAAACAAAAGCCTCTTTCCACGAGTCGTTGCTCTTTCCGTACCAGCAGCATGAAAAGCTGCCGAGCCAAGTGCAGCCACAATTAGAGTGCCGATTACCCAAGACCCTGTAACAGTTACAGTAACAGAAAACCACAGCACCATCCACAAAAGTGATAGGCCTGATATCCACCGTATCTTATATCTATCAGCAAGCCAACCGAACAACGGCTGTGTAAGTGAAGCTAGCATAGCATAACCAAGTGCTACAAGACCAATGTCCGAGTTGTCAAGCCCAAGATATGGAGCCAAATAAACCAACAATATTGAGCGTTGGCTGTTAAGTAAATCTACAGCAAAATGATTTAATGAAAGAGCGAGAAAATAACCGTCCCTCAGTAAGAGATTTATCAATGTTAATTTCCCAAACTACTATCGCAAATCCAAGACATCATCGCGGAGACATAACAAATATAAATTGCTGACCAGCCTATTCGACCCATTCTAGCTCGTAGGGTCCTATTCGTACCTTATCTC
>CAWWAV010000011.1:0-14198 GCA_963934935.1 uncultured Anaerolineales bacterium | reverse complement strand
TATTGGTAAATTTCTGAGATAAAACTACCTGCAAGAGATCACCAGCCATTATATGTTCTTTGGCTTTGAGGACCATATCCTGGAAACTTGTTTGTGTGTGAGACTGCTGGCTGGCTGATTCGGACTCAAATATATCTGAAGTTTTAGGCAAAGGCATGGTCAGTTTGTGTTCGATAGCGCTGAGACGTTCATTGGCTACTTCTTTTTCAGAGGTAGAGTTTTCCTCAGCATATGTAATCGCCAATAGTCGACCACGAGTATGGTCAAATGCCAACAACGTGTCACAAAGCAGAAAAATGCCGTCGGGTAATTCGTGTAGAGGTAAATCAACATTTGGTTCGAAGTATCGAACTGCATCATAGCTTAAATATCCAACTAAACCACCTACTAAACGTGGCAAACCAGGAGGTGTTTCTTTACTGTATGGCGCAAGTGCATTTCGTAATATAGAGAAAGGATCACCTGTATGGGTAGCCGTTAATTCTAGGTCTGGGCCCGAGTGAACAGCAGTAGTCCGATCGCGAATTACAAATGCAGTACTAGGTTGCAATCCGATGAAGGAATAACGGGCTACGTTTTCTCCACCAGTTACACTTTCTAACAAGAATGTCGGACCATTGCCAGACAACTTAAGATAAGTTGAAACTGGAGTTTCCAAATCAGCAATTATTTCGCGTGTTATCGGTTTTAGCATATTGACAACCAGGTTTTATAAGATATATAGTCAATCCCTGTAAATATGGTACGAATTATAGTGTCTATTGATAATAGACTCCCTATTCATTTGTTTTACTCAAATTAACATAAAAACCCCCACTATCAGACAACGGGGGTTCACTAGCCAGCCTCACTTATTTGCAGGTACGATCTTGTTAGAGAGTTGGAGACTCCAACTTGACGATACCCTCAGCCTAGATAACGGTGGCGATTCCGGCTAAGGCTATTAGGATGTTACGGTGTTTATGTACCGGCGTGGCGGAGAGGCCACGCACATCCGTTCACTCAGCGACTCAGAGACCCATTCAGTGCTTACATTTGGTCGGGTTTTTCAGCTATCACCCGATCTCTGTACCATTTGTATAGCACTTACTATTTCTCTTCAGTGTCTTTTATTGTAAATTGTGGTTCTTTTTATACTTTAATACCTAGCAATTGTCAATACAAAATCTTTTGATGACTTTCAATTAAAGCTAATTTTCGAGACCGTTTCCAGCGTTTGATAGCAGCTTCGCGCTGCATAGCTGCTGATCTAGTAGGATGTTCTTCCGTAAAGACCATTTCCACCGGTCTGTGCATACGAGTGTATCTTCCACCCCGCCCAGCGTTATGCTCTGATAAACGTCGATCTAAGTTAGTGGTCCATCCTGTGTAAAGACTATCATCGCCGCAGCGTAGAATATACACATACACATTTTTAGGTGTCTTTTGCATAATTAATTTAAAAGTAGACCTAAAATCAGTTGGTATGGTGGCCCTAATAGTAAGCCCAGCAAGTTGAAGTTGAAAATTGAACCCGCTACAATCAGAAGCATAAGAATTATGGGGCCTTGTCCTTGATAGCGTGCTATCACTGTGGCTATTTCATATGGTAACAGCCCGACAGTGACTTGATATCCATCAAGAGGTGCAATGGGAAGAAGATTGAATAGCATCAATAGTATGTTGAGGCTGACAAATAAGAATAAGAAATAATAAGAGATTTCAGTTTGCACGAGCCCTGCGCGATAAAGCAAGGAGCCTATATAAGCTAATAGAAGATTTGACATTGGTCCAGCTGCGGCTACGACAGCCATCCCAGTGCGTGGATCACCTTTAAAATTTCTAGGATCAGTATAAACAGGTTTTCCCCATCCGAATCCTGCAATTAGAAACATGATTGAGCCGAATGCGTCTAAATGTTTTCGAGGATCGAGTGTGAGCCGACCCTGAGATCGAGGTGTAGGGTCTCCCAACCAATCTGCTGCTAGGGCATGCGCAAATTCGTGAACACTAATAGCTAGAATCAATATTATGATTCTTGACAAATATAAAATAGGGTCGAAATTATCTAGAAACATTAGTTTGATACTTTGTGACTGAATTATATCAGGCATTGCTTGTTATAATCGACTTGTATCTGATCATGAAACCTAACATAGAATTAAAGCTTGACCAAAATGTACATCTACGCAAACCGCACCCTTGCGGTGGTTACAAGTGGCAGATTGTTAGATTAGGTGCAGATATTGGATTGCGATGTCTCACTTGTCAGCGTCGAGTGTTGCTGTCGCGTCGTGCATTGGCCAAACAAATCAAAAGTATAGAGACATGACTTTGAGTACTATGATATGAAGGTGACTATTCTCATGTCTGATACAGGTGGTGGTCACCGTTCCGTAGCCGCTGCGGTCGAATCGGCACTTGTAACTGAGAAACCTGAAATAAGCGTGGAATTGGTTGATGGCTTGTTGGACTACTCACCTTATCCTCTTAATCGTCTACCGGATTGGTATCCTACTATAATTACACGCTTTGTTGTCTTATGGCGGTATGGTTATTTGCTTACTGATGGCCCAGTGCGAGCGCAGATGTTAAATCTTCTAGCTCGACCGTTTTTACGTTCGTCAGTTCATAGATTTGTAGAACAGCACCAATGTGACTTGTTGGTTAGTACACATCCGATGTTAGTAAGCTCAATATTGGATGGTCTTGGTGTGAATCGCCCACCATTTGTCACTGTAGTTACAGATTTAGTAACAGCGCATGCTTGGTGGTTTGATAGACGAGCAGATTTGACTCTTGTTCCGACTGAAGAAGCGAGAGTTAAGGCTCTGAAATGTGGAATTGCATCTGATCAAGTGCAAGTAGCAGGGCTTCCAGTATCTGAGTCGTTTAGTAAGAAAATGAGCAGGAAATTAGCACATGAAAAATTAGGTTGGGACACCAGTGCTTTTACAGTACTTTTGATGGCAGGTGCAGAGGGTATGGAGCCATTATGGGATATTGCTAATGCTTTGCGGAGTAGCAATATGGCTTTGCATCTTGCAATTGTATGTGGCAGAAATGAACGCATATTATCAGAATTCCAGGCTTTGGATTGGTCAGATGACACTCACATATATGGTTTTGTGGACAATATGTCCGTACTTGTTAGAGGTGCAGATGCGGTTATCACAAAGGCCGGCCCTTCTACCGTCATGGAGGTTATAAACTGCGGGAGGCCGCTCTTGTTGTGCGGCGCTATTCCTGGTCAGGAAGATGGTAATGTAAGGTTTGTTCTGGAGAACAATCTGGGCTGGTGGACTCCGTTTCCAGATGACGTGCTTTCCAGACTGAGAATACTGCAGAGGATGGATACAAGAAGAAAAGATAGTGTATCCACGGCGATAGACAATTCGCTTGTATCAAAATCTGCGAGCACTGTAGCATCCAAAATAGTTGGGCTTTTACCAAAAGCGGTATAATCGTCATGGGGTTAAATTAGATTATGCAAGATGGATTGCGTCCGGTAAATGTGCGGCATGACTTGCCTGAAATTGCTAAGTTGATCGAGTTATGTTTTGGAGATGTATTAGATGAAAGTGGCCGTGCTGCTATACGTGAAATGCGCACGATGAGTAGAGCCGGTCCTTTTCTTTGGCTGATGTCTTTGTTTCCGATAGGTAATCCTTCATGGCAATATGGATTTGTCTACGTAAGCTCAGGTCTTGTAGTTGGTAATATTGGTGCACAACCAATTAGTAGTAAAATGGATATTTGGCTGATTGCCAATGTGGCTGTGCATCCGGGTTATCGCAGGAAAGGCATTGCCAAACAATTAGTTCAAACAGCACTTCAATCTGTTGCTAGCAGGGGTGCTACACGGGTAATACTGCAGGTAGATATTGACAATAATGACGCTGCTAGTTTGTACACACAAATTGGATTTAATACCCTTGCTATTCGCACAATTTGGCGTCGCAAAGGTCAATACTTAACAGACCACACTCCTTTTCAGTCTCCAATGAAAATACGGCCGGCTTTGCGAGATGATTGGCCTTTGGAATATGCTCTTCTAAACAAGTATAGTCCTGAAGGTCTTACATGGACTGCACCCTTACAGATAGAGCATTTGAGACCTTCAATATTTAGGGATATTGGCCATTTTATGACTGGAAATCAAGAAGAGCGGTGGCTTATCTTACGATTTGGAGAAGTAATAGGATGGATTTATATCCTTTCTGGATCGAGTAGTGCAGATCAGATTCGGTGGATACTATCTCCGCAATGGCGTCTGGATTTAGAACATGAATTGCTTAGGTATGCACTTAATAGGTTAGGCAATGGTAGTAGTAACGTTTGGATTGAACATCCTGATGGTGACGCTAACAAATTTCTACATCAACATTTCTTTGAATCGACACGAACTCTAAGATGGATGCAAATTGATTTACCAGCATAAAATCTCAAAAGCTCTTTGATTATTTGAGTTCCAAATTGATATTCATATGTAATTCAAATAAAATTGGTTGAAAATGTATTGGACAGTATATGATAATAGACATATATGGTGAATAACTAAAGTGGAATATCAAGATTACTATAAGACACTGGGTGTTTCCCGCTCTGCAAGCAATAAGGATATCAAGAAAGCTTATAGGCAATTAGCGCGCAAATATCATCCGGACCTTCAACCTGATGATAAATCTGCTGAACAGAAGCTAAAGACTATTAATGAAGCTTATGATGTTCTAGGTAATCCTGAAAAGCGAACTAAATATGATAGTCTTGGTGCCAGTTGGTATCATCATCAAGCTCGAGGGGGACGGTCTGGGGGATTTGATTGGTCAAATTGGGCGTCTCAGGGACAGCCCGGACATGGCTCATTTAATTATGGCGATATGTTCGGCCAAGGAATGCCTCAAGGTGGTTTCTCTGATTTTTTCAACACCATATTTGGAGCATCCGGTTCACAGGCTAATGCTCCAGGGATGGGTATGCATACCCCTAAAGCCCCTAAAGATATGGTTCGTGAAGTAACAATAACGTTGGCAGAAGCATCTACAGGTGCTGTTCGCAGGTTGTCGAAAGGTAACCGATCAATTGATGTGAAGATACCCCCAGGTGCCAAAACTGGCACTCGTGTGCGTATATCAGGTCAAGGTCCTCATAGGCAAGATGGTTATAAAGGCGACCTATACCTAAGAGTGCGTGTACGGCCTGACAAACGGTTTGAGAGAAAGAATGATGATTTGTATTTGAGGCTTCCTGTTGATTTGTTTGTTGCAGTAATGGGCGGAGAAGTTGTTGTGCCGACTTTAGATGGAAATTTATCGCTGTCAGTTCCCGCAGGTAGCCAAGGTGGTCAAACCATTCGTTTGAAAGGGAAAGGTATGCCTAATCTAAGAAATCCTAGTAAGTTTGGTGATTTATATGTACGGTTACAGCTCCAGATACCAACTCAGTTATCCGATAAGGAAAGGTCTCTTTGGGAGGAGCTTAACCGGCTTCGAAGAAGCTAGACTAATGTCATTGTCAAGATACATTAATTTATTGGTATATGACCATCAGGATGCTAGTGTAATGCACTATGTTGTTAGTGCTATGATACAATATTGTAATGTTAGCTGTTAGCCTTTGGGCCGTGGTGCAATGGTAGCACAGCGGTCTTTGGAACCGTAGATCCTGGTTCGAATCCAGGCGGCCCAGCCTAAACTTGAGTGTATACTCACTAATTGTGAACGACGATCCCCCAAGTAGTTATAGAGATTATCCAGAATTTATTGTTTCTAGTAGGCTGTTATGCTGCGGCATTTCATGTTCGATGTACTATCAAATATGTCTATAAAAACTGCATCTGTTATATTAGCTGCGGGTAAAGGTACGCGTATGTGCTCTAATATCCCCAAAGTGCTTCATACTTTGGCAGGTCGACCGTTGATGGAGTATGCCCTAGATTTAGGCCTCGATATTTGTAGCATGCCCCCAATCGTCGTGGTGGGATTTGAGTCTGAGAAGGTGCAAGAATGTATTGGGGATCGTGCAAAAGTAGTATATCAAGAGTCGCAGTTAGGTACTGGTCATGCTTTGAATCAGACCGCAGGTGTACTTCGTGGACAGGCGGATATGATTGTGGTCTGGGCTGCTGATATGCCCTTACTTAGTAACGAGACCTTGCAATCTGTAGTGAATTGCCAGATTGAAAATGAAGGCCCAATTTCTATCGTTACGACTGTATCTAATGATGATCGTGGATTTGGTAAGGTAATTCGATCGGAGTTTGGTGAAGTACAAGCGATAGTGGAAAAATCAGATGCGACTGCTGAACAACTCTCTATAAATGAGCTTAATGTGGGCGTTTACTGCTTTAGGTCATTGTGGTTGTGGGACGAATTGTCTGCTCTAAAGCCTTCTGCTAATGGAGAATATTATCTGACTGATTTGATCAAATCGGCATATTCGCAGGATGAGAAGATTGGAGTTGTTACAACCAATGCTGTAGATGAAATAATAGGTATTAACACACGCGTACATTTAGCAGAAGCCGAGACTGCCCTAAGGACCCGCATTAATAATCGATGGATGGAACGCGGTGTCACATTAATTGACCCTGCTAATACTTATATAGATTCGAATGTGGAAATTGGGTTAGATACTATTGTGTTGCCCAACACACATTTACAAGGTAATACTGTTGTTGGATCGGAATGTACGATAGGTCCTAATAGTACAATTCGCAATTCTGTCATTAATGATCGTTGCAAAATTGAATCTTCGGTGGTTGAGCATGCTACGCTAGGTAATGACGTTGACGTGGGACCATTTGGGCATTTAAGGGCTGGGGCGCATCTTGACGATGGTGTACATGTAGGCAATTTTGGAGAGGTCAAGAATTCATATCTTGGTCCAGATGTGAAAATGGGTCACTTTTCATATGTTGGTGATGCTACTATAGGTGCACGCACTAATATAGGAGCGGGAGCTATTACATGTAATTATGGTATGGACAAAAACAAACATCGAACTGAAATTGGAGAGGATGTGTTCATTGGAAGCGACACCATGTTAGTAGCACCATTACATATAGGTTCTAGAGTAAGAACTGGTGCTGGATCAGTCGTTACTAAGGATTTACCAGATGACAGTTTAGCCGTAGGTGTACCAGCACGTATTATTTCAAGAGCGGTTGATGATGATATTCAATTAAAAGATGAATAACTTCATTTTAGTACTAGTAATATTTTTGGTAAACGCGTTTCTGTCGGTCATAAGGACTGTATTTCTTAATGTTTCAGCCAATGATTTTGAAGATGCTTCTGAGAGTGGGGAAACTGGAGCTAGAATTGCTCGAATGGTACTGGATGATTCCATTCGTCTGAACGTTACTTTGCGATTATTGCATGGCCTCTCTAATGCATTGTTTACTGGATATTTGTTGTGGGTGTTACTTCCTATTCTTATAACGGTAGGTCATATAGAGATTTTAGTGCTGGCATTCATATCTTCGCTGACTTTGTTGGTCCTGACTGAGATGGTTCCGCAGTCTTTGGTGGTGAACACACCTGCAGTATGGGCAATTCGGTTAGCTCCAGCAACGTTGGGTCTGACTTGGATATGTAGTCCAATCACTAGTTTGCTTCAATTCGTTGCCAATCGTTTAGGAGCACCTTTAAATGAACGTGAACGATTGC
The DNA here is from genome assembly GCA_963934935.1 of uncultured Anaerolineales bacterium. GTDB lineage: Bacteria > Chloroflexota > Anaerolineae > Anaerolineales > UBA11657 > UBA11657. Next base: position 6,549 of record CAWWAV010000011.1, on the reverse strand, counting down.
TAGTAACTCCAGATGAGATCAAGAATTTAGTTGATGCTGGCCAGGAGGGTGGCTCGATTGAGCAGGATGAGCGGCAAATGATACACTCTGTTTTCCAATTTAGTGACACGCTTGTTCGAGAGGTTATGATACCGCGTATTGATGTTCTAGCTCTTGATGTTGCAACTACATTGTCAGAAGCTCATATGGCAGTTGTAGAAAATGGATATAGTCGTATACCTATTTATGATCATACAGTTGATAACATAATTGGCTTGCTTTATGCTAAAGATTTATTAGCTACTCAGAACAATGATGAAGAGAATCCGATATTAAGAGATATGCTCCGTAAGCCATTTTTTGTTCCAGAAACCAAAAAAATTGATGCTCTTTTACCTGAGTTGCAGGGTCAACGAATGCATATGGCAATTGTAGTGGATGAATATGGTGGAATGGCTGGAGTAGTCACTCTCGAAGATCTCGTGGAGGAGCTCATAGGCGAGGTGCAGGATGAATATGATTTGGAGGAAGATATTCCATTTAAGCAGACTGGCGAACACGAGTATTTGGTGCAAGGTCGCATCGATATTGATGATTTGAATCGTAAGTTGCAAACCGATATAGATGGTGGGGATTCGGATACGCTTGCAGGATATATATTTGAGCAACTTGGTAGAGTGCCAGTGTTAGGAGAGAGTATAGAAGTTAATGGGTTTATGCTAGAAGTACATCAGGTGGTGGAGCGTCAGATTAGATGGGTTCGTGTAATACATCGGACCTGATTGCCAAAAATTCCTATAGAAATGAGTATTTGTTGGGTTTGAAACATTAATCTAAGTTGTTTGAGCAGTGCGGTTGATTAACCTGTTCTCGATTTTCTTATTTAACCAAATTATCCCCAGAGTTGTTGCCAGTTATTATAGTAGTGGTTGGGATCAGTATCTTGGCATCCATATTGCAATATTTCAGAATGGTATAATCGCAAAATGGCGCGAACACGGACAATACGTACTGAAACGATTGTCCTTAGGCATCAGGTTTTTGGTGAAGCGGATAGGCTGCTCACTTTGTTAACACCTAATCACGGTAAAGTAAGAGCAATTGCTAAAGGTGTCAGGAGACCATCAAGTCGTAAAACTGGTCATCTTGATCTTTACATGCGTTCGGATGTACTACTTGCCACTGGTCGCAATCTGTATGTTGTTACTCAGGCTCAGACGATTGACGCATATAGGCAATTGCGAGAAAATTTAGTGAGAAGCAGCTATGCTAGCTGCTCAATAGAATTGCTTGATAGTTTTACACCAGATGGCGAGCCAAACATAGATTTATATTATCTGTTGGGGCAAATGTTGTCGAGCATAAGTGTTAGCGATAATCTATCAATCATCATGCGGCACTATGAATTACACTTGTTGGAAATGGTCGGATTTCGTCCGGAATTGGAGTTTTGCTTGGGTGATAATAAACCGATACAACCAGAAAATCAATATTTTGATGCTTTGGCAGGAGGCGTGCTATGCCCTCAGTGTGGGAGTGGCAAACCTAATGTTATGCCAGTTAGTATGGACACACTTAGAGTGATGCGTTTTTTGCAAAGGAACAACTATTCTTCCATCAATAATTTAAGCGTAAGATCAAAAATAGCGGCTGAAATAGAAAAGATACAATTACACTACATTTCTATACAGTTGGAAAGACAATTAAAGTCTGTGGATTTTCTTGATCGTGTTCGTAGACTCGATATTAACAGCTTTGATAACATGATCAGTTCTACCCAGGCTGTTAATAGATTTGAACAGTAGCACATGCAGGTGCATTAATGAGAACCATGTTTAGTTTCCAAGAAACAATAATGTTGCTAGAGAAATTCTGGTCTGATCGTGGCTGTTTAATGTGGCATCCACACAACAGTCAGGTAGGTGCTGGAACAATGAATCCTGCTACTGCACTTCGAGTTCTTGGGCCAGAACCTTGGAATGTGGCATACGTTGAACCCTCCATTCGTCCTGATGACGGTCGATATGGAGTAAATCCTAATCGGCTGCAGCAACATTATCAATACCAAGTTATTTTGCAGCCAGCACCAGAAGATCCTCAAGAAATATACTTGGAATCTCTGGCGGCTATAGGTATTGACATGCGTTATCATGATATTAGATTTGTAGAAGACAATTGGGAACAACCGGCAATTGGAGCATGGGGTCTAGGCTGGGAAGTATGGCTTGATGGGCAGGAAATCACCCAATTCACATATTTTCAGCAGGTAGGAGGTATACCACTAGAATCTATTGCAGTGGAGATCACATATGGTATTGAGCGTATTCTTATTGCTACTCAGAATGTAACAAGCTTCCGCGATATTCAGTGGGTTGAAAACATAACTTATGGGGATGTCAACTTACAGTCCGAACAGGAACATAGTCGCTACTACTTTGAAGTGGCAGATGTAGACAGACTTCGTAAACTTTATGAGTTGTACAAGTCCGAAGCTGAATCCGCATTGGATGACGGATTAGTCTTGCCGGCATACGATTATGCTTTAAAGTGTTCACACACTTTTAATGTATTAGATACTCGAGGTTCTGTAGGCACCACTGAAAGAGCGGTGTTTTTTAGGGAAATGCGTGGGCTAGTAAGAAAAATTGCACAAAGTTATCTAGAGCAACGCCAGGATTTAGATTTTCCCCTTCTGATAGAAAATATTTCTACAACATCAGAGACCCCTCATACAGATTTACCTGACGATCCTGAAAGCTCAGTTGAATATTTGCTTGAGATTGGTGTTGAGGAATTGCCAGTAGCTGATTTAGACGATGCAATTAAACAGTTGAAAGAGTTTGTTCCCGAATTATTAATTCGATCTCGTTTGTTATATTCTAGTGTTAGTGTGAATGGCACACCCAGAAGATTAGTTGTTATCATAAAAGATTTGTCTAAAGACAACACAGATAATGCAAAGATAGTACGTGGTCCAGCTGCAAAACATGCATATGATACTGATGGAAAACCCACAAAAGCGGCCAAAGGTTTTGCTCGCAGTCAAGGTATTGCAATTGACGATTTAGAGATTCACAGTATCGATGATGGAGAGTATGTTGTAGCAATCCTGTTGGAAGAAAAGACGGATATGCCAGAAGTGATGGTGAAATTAATTCTGGAAACAATTGGAAAGCTGAATTTTCAAAAGACAATGCGGTGGATGTCAGGAGATAATTCAACAGCATTTCCTCGCCCAATACGGTGGATAGTGTCATTGCTAGGTAGCAACGTGCTACCTTTTTCTTATGCTGGGGTCATCGCCGGACGCGAATCACGTGGATTAAGATCGCTATCTTCCACCCCTATTTGCATTCCTGAGGCGGATGCATATTCATCAATTATGTTGGACAACAGAATTATTGTAGATGAGTCAGAACGCCGTAATATTATAGGTTCTGCTGGTTTGGAACTATCTTTAACTGTTGGAGGTAAGATGCTGGATGATTCAGATTTGTTGTCGGAAGTTGCAAATCTTGTTGAAAGCCCCAAGGTTTTCCTTGGCGAATTCGATCGACAGTACTTGGATATTCCACAAGAAGTCTTAATGGCGGTGATGAAGAAGCATCAACGGTATTTTCCTGTCTTAGATGATGGAAATTTGATGCCATATTTCGTGGGAGTTCATAATGCAGATGTTGAGGATTCCGATCTTGTCATACAAGGCAATGAAAAGGTAATAAGCGCACGATTTGCCGACGCAAGTTATTTTGTTGAAGCGGACAGCAAGCATAATCTTCAGGAGTTCCGGCAAGATCTTGCAAGACTAGTATTTCAGGAGCAACTTGGTTCCATGTTGGACAAGTCTGACCGGATCGAGAAAATCGCTGTAGAATTAGCAAAATATTTTGGCTTAGAAACCGAACAGATTGCGACAGTTACAAGGGCAGCCCATTTGGCAAAAGCTGATTTGGCTACCCAGATGGTAGTAGAAATGACATCATTACAGGGGGTTATCGGTCGTGAATATGCAGTCCGATCTGGAGAAGCCAACCAGGTTGCTAAGGCTATTGAACAACATTATTGGCCACTGAAGATAGATGGTGATTTGCCAGAAAACATACCTGCAGTGATTGTTGGTCTAGCCGACAGGCTTGACTCATTGGTAGGATTGTTGTCAGTTGGTCTTAAGCCCACCTCCGCTACAGATCCTTTTGGTCAGCGTAAAATGGCGTTAGGATGTGTGCAATTGCTCTTGGGAAAGAATCTTGATCTTGATCTTCGTGTTGCATTAGAAATAGCTGCTCAGGCACAACCAGTCAAGGTAGAAGGTGTTGTTAAGCAAGCAACAAGTTTTATCTTGAAGCGTTTTCAAGGTTTGCTGCGCGATCGTGGTTATCGACATGATGTACTAGAAGCTGTACTGTCAGCCCAAGGCTATAATCCACATAGAGCACTTCAATCGGTAGATGATTTGACCACTTGGGTCACTAGAGACGATTGGTCTACAATCCTTGATTCTTTTGCAAGATGTGTGCGAATACTACCGGAGGACGAAGAATCAATATTGGTTGATCATAGATTGTTTTCTTGCGAATCTGAGACAGAGCTCTGGGAAGCATTGTCCAATATTAGTCCTAGTGACACTGTGGACGATTTCCTCAGTAGTTTTGCTGGTATTGTCCCTGCTGTCACATCTTTTTTTGATGAAGTTCTAGTGATGACTGATGATTTGGATGTTCGTTCAAATCGATTTGCATTACTTCGGTCTGTTGCTCAGATGGCAGACGGAGTCGTGGATATGTCTAAGTTGGATGGGTTCTAGAGCACTGATATCAAAGCACATATTGTGTGACCAGCACGATTGTGTTTATGTTGTTTGTGCAACCCTAGTGATATTAATATGAAAGCTACTGAAGAGATTAAGTCCCGTCTTGATATTACAGAGATCATTGGCGAAACTGTTAAACTCCGTCGAACTGGTAATGCCTATACCGGGTTTTGTCCATTTCATGAAAACAAGAATACACCAGCTTTTGTAGTTTGGCCGGACAGTGGAAGTTGGAAATGTTTTGGTGCTTGTAATGATGGGGGCGATGTCTTTAGTTTTCTGATGAAAAAAGAGGGGTGGGAATTTTTGGAAGCTTTGCAGTATCTTAGTCGTCGTACTGGAGTAGAGCTGGAGCATCAAACTCCGCAACAGGAAAATGAACGACAAGAGCGCCTGCGAATGCACAACTTACTTACTACAGTAAGCGAATACTACCACCAATTGTTGATTGATAATGAAGCTGCAGATGGAGCTCGTAAGCTACTATTACAACGTGGTTTGTCAGAGGAAACATGGGGCTTATTCGGCCTTGGATATGCTCTTTCTAGTTGGGATGGATTGCGCAAGTTTTGTTTAGGGCAAGGTTATTCTGATGATGATCTTGTAGCTGTAGGGTTGTTGGTGAAAAAAGATACTGGTAGGGTATATGATAGATTTCGTGATCGTATTATTATGCCAATTTGTCTACAGCAAGGGCAAGTGGTAGGTTTTGGTGCTCGTGTAGTTGACTCAGGTGATCAACCCAAGTTCATGAATTCCCCACAAACTGCATTTTTTGACAAAGGATCTCTTCTGTACGGTCTTGATAAATCTTATATGCGTATTCGTGAAGGGGGCGTTGCTGTACTGGTTGAAGGTTATATGGATGTAATTGCTGCACATCAGGCCGGTTTTACAAATGTGGTATCTGCAATGGGTACTGCATTGACTGAAAAACAGCTACGTTTGTTAAAAAGGTATGCTCCACGTGTTGTGTTAGCATTGGATCCTGATGTTGCTGGTGATCGTGCAACTCTTCGTAGCCTGACTGTTGCTAGGCAGAATCTGGAACGAGAGTCAGCGCCTATTTTTGACCCACGAGGTTTACTGCGTGATGAAGGTCATCTAGAACTCGACATACGTGTAGCAACTATGCCAAATGAAATGGACCCAGATGAACTTATAGCATCTGATCCAGAATCTTGGCGATCTCTGATATCGAAAGCACCATCAATCGTTGATTATGTGATGGACGTTTTTACCACAGGGCGTGATTTGCAGGATTCTAAAGTCAAAGCTGAAATAATTGATGATATTGTCCCCATAATTTCTGACGTAAGTCATCCGGCAGAAAGAGCTGATTATATGCAAAAACTTGCTCGCACCCTTCGTGTTGATGAGCGTATGATACATATGGGTAAAATGAGTGGATTTGGTAGTAGAGATAATAAAAACCGAGCTACTTCGGATAGCGATAAGCCACAAAAGAATTTAGAAGTGATTGATGAACTTGAGAATTATATTGTGGTGGCTTTCTTACGCAAACCTGAGGTAGTTGCAAGGGTTGACCGCGCACTGCGAGAAGCGGGTTCAGAAGTACTATCTTCCCGCGATTTTGGTATTACTGAATATCAAAGGCTTTTCGAAATAATTAAGGCCAGTATAAATCAGGCTGGGATCACTCCAACAGAATACATAGAAAACAATATGGATGCTGGTCTGCATGAGAGTTGGCAAGAACTGTGCTATGCTGGAAATGAGTTAGTATTAGAAGATGAACG
>CAWWAV010000010.1:0-14314 GCA_963934935.1 uncultured Anaerolineales bacterium | reverse complement strand
CAGTAACAACTGAAGGGGCTCCTTCATAAACATCAGGTGTCCACATATGAAATGGAACTGCTCCGACCTTGAAGCAAAAACCTACAATTACAAGTCCAATTCCAGACAACAGTAATGGTGTCGACCCCTGCACTGCAATAGTTGCAGTGATACCTGCTAAACTAGTCGACTGTGTTGCACCATAGACTAGTGCAATACCGTAAACCTGAAACGCAGAAGCAAAAGCGCCCAGCAAAAAATATTTTAGCGCAGACTCTTGCGAACCAGTTCTAGTGCGTGCTAAACCAGCCAGTACATACAATGGAATCGAAAGTAATTCGAGAGACAAAAATACAACTATTAAATCTTTAGCCATCGCCATGCTCATCATACCAACTACTGAGAACAACAATAGCGGATAAAACTCGCTACGCTCAATATCATGCTGTTTTAGGTAGTTTAGGGCGAGCAACGTCGCTAACGCTCCACTCCCCAAAAACAGCAGATGCAAAAGGTTAGAAAAACCATCAACTGCCAACATTCCACCAAATGCTTCTTGTGACACCTCAGGTGAGGACAAGACCAATACAATAGTTACAATCAATCCCAAACAAGTGAGCCATCCGGAAACATGAGTTCTATCTTTAGGAATCCAAAGACTTACTATAAGGAGGACACAAGCCCAAGCAGAAAGAAACAATAAAGGCAATGTAGCTACTAAATTAAGGTCTGGTATTATCATTACATACCCAAAGTATTATGCTGAATTACTGCAACACTAGTGCAGTGCCAAAATCAAGAGCCGCTGTCAATTGTTCTACAGAGGCACTCATCAAGTTGAAAAACGGACTTGGATACAAACCTATCCAAAATATCAGTATAAGTAGTGGTACTAACACCACAATTTCTCGCCAATTCAAATCCTGAAGAAGTGTGTTTTTCTCATTACTTACTGCACCTAGGAACATCTTCTGAAACATCCAAAGCATATATATTGCCGCCAGAATTACACCGAGAGCCGCAAAAATACTGTAAAAATATGATCCTAGAGCTTGTGATCCGAAAGCCCCTAATAGAATAGTGAATTCTCCTACAAACCCATTGAGCCCAGGTAGGCCCATAGATGATAGTACTACTATTAATGTTAGGCTTCCATACAAAGGCATAACAGTCCAAAGACCACCAAACTCATCTAATGAGCGTGTATGCCTTCGTTCATAAATCATACCTACGATAAGAAACAAGGCGCCAGTAGAAATACCATGGTTAACCATTTGCAATATAGCACCTTGAATGCCAAGGTCATTTAGAGCAAACAGGCCCAACATTACAAATCCCAGATGACTTACTGAAGAATATGCTACTAATTTCTTGACATCTTTCTGTGGATAAGACACTATCGCCCCATAAATTATTCCAACAACAGCTAAGAATGCAATACTTGGAGCAAAGTAGTGTGAGGCATCAGGGAACAAACCTAAATTAAATCGCAAGAAACCATAGGTACCTAATTTTAGCAAAACACCAGCCAAAATAACTGACCCAGCTGTTGGTGCTTCCACATGAGCATCTGGCAGCCAAGAATGTAAAGGCCACATAGGAACCTTAATTGCAAAAGCTGCTGCAAATGCTAAGAACAGCCAGCGTTGCGTCCCCAGCGGTATGTTACCAATTGATACAAGTGCCGTATAAGAGAAAGTACCCTGAACTGTGCCGATCCATAACACAGCCACCAACATTAGTATTGACCCAGCCATGGTATATAGAAAGAATTTTATAGAGGCATAAATACGATTTTCACCACCCCAAATGCCAATAAGAAAATACATTGGAACAAGTGTGAATTCCCAGAATATGTAAAACAAGAACAGATCAAGAGCCAAGAACACACCGGTCATTCCAACTTCTAACAACAAAAAGAAGATCATGTATTCTTTAACGCGTTCCTCAATGGCCGTCCAACTAGCAAACATAGCAATAGGAGTCAATAATGTACCTAGTAGGACTAATAGCACGCTTAGACCATCGACTCCAAGATGATAATCAATACTCCAGTTACTACCAACTTGAATCCAAGTCTCTGATACAACCAATTGCATACCCGCATCTTGACTATCAAATTGTCCTAGCATGACTAGAGAAAATACAAAGGTCAACAACGCAGTACCTACCCCAACCCAGCGTAACAGGTCTTTTTTCTCTTTGTTTATCAACAAAAGCACAAAAACACCTACTAGTGGAAAAAATGTAACCACAGTAAGAGTCGATGTTATGTGTAAAATAAATTCAGACATAATATTCCCCTGCCTATACTAATCTAATCGCCAAATACCAACATTACGATAGAAAACATCACCTAATCAACATAATACCAAGCACCATCACTACTCCCAACATTACCCCCAATGCATAATTCCGAACATATCCAGTCTGAAGTGGCCGCAATACGTTTACAGCAATATTCTGAACCGAGTAGGCTAATCCATCAAAAAACTTATTGATACCAAGTCTATCCACTGGTCCAGAAAGTGTTCCAGCTGCATTCTTAAAAGATTTAAGAATTATTTGGTCATGTACAAAATCATGCCAAAAATCCCAATCTACCTGGAATGCAAGAAACCGCGCTTTCCATTCATATAACCTAACAAATGTAGCGTCATATAACTCATCTATATACCATTTATTATAAAAAAACTTTAGACTAGGACCCAAAACAGAACTTAATGGATCTGGAGCTGTAGAACTTTCTAAAGGTCTTCTATAATAAACTATGAATCCTACAAAAATGGATGCAACGGCTAGAGCCGTAGAGGTCAACGCAACCGTAAGATTAAAATCTATTCCATGGAAAAAATGGTGAGTATGTTCTAGCCATGAACCAAGCATATGAGACCATGGTAGATTAATCCAACCACCTACTATAGACAATATAGCAAGACCAATTAATGGCACAGTCATGATCGGTGGATTTTCAGTAGCATGATTCGCAGCAGCGGATCGTGAGGAACCAAAAAACACTAGGATGATCTGACGTGTCATATAGAATGCTGTAATTACTGCCGCAAGAGCTAACAATATATATACTGTCATACCATGCCAGTGACCTTCAACCATACCAACATGCCAAGCATCAGCCAATATTTCGTCCTTGGACCAGAAGCCAGCCAAAGGGAATATACCTGCTAAAGCAACAGCTCCTACAACATATACACCAAAGGTTGTTTTCATCTTATCCTTTAGGCCGCCCATATTACGCATATCTTGCGGATCACAATGATCATCCGACTTGTGTGCCCCATGTTCAACACCATGAATAACAGAACCTGCAGAGAGAAATAGTAGCGCTTTAAAAAAGGCATGCGTAATTAGATGAAACATAGCAGCCACATGTGCTCCTAGACCCACAGCAGCGACCATAAAACCTAGCTGACTAATAGTAGAGTATGCTAAAACACGCTTGATGTCCCACTGTGCCAATGCAATAGTACCTGCCATCAATGCAGTACCAGCACCTAACAACGCTACTGTCATCTGAGATAAGGGGGCTATAGCATATATAGGAGCTGAGCGAACCATCATATAAATTCCAGCAGTTACCATCGTGGCTGCATGTATCAAAGCAGAAACTGGGGTCGGTCCGGCCATAGCATCTGGTAACCAAACGAAAAGAGGGATTTGTGCAGATTTACCTGCAGCACCCACCAACAACAGCAAGGTTATTGTAGTTGCCAATTGACCGACTTCCGTCCCATGATTTTCAAAGTAATGTAAAACAGCATCAAATTGCAAAGAACCCACCGCTGCAAACATCATGAACATAGCAATTAGAAAACCAAAGTCACCTATCCTATTTACCACAAAAGCCTTACGACCAGCACGAGCGTTTCCTAAATTGTCATCACCTTTATCGTACCAAAATCCTATCAACAAGTAAGAACATATGCCTACGCCTTCCCACCCGACAAACAACATCAAATAATTGTCGGCAGCTACAAGAAGCAGCATCATAACCACAAACAAATTCAAATACACAAAAAATCGTGCAAACCGTTTGTCACCATGCATGTAGCCAACCGCATAAATATGTATTAATGTTCCCACCCCAGTCACCAACACCATCATGGTTACAGAGAGAGTATCTACACGAATTTGCCAGGGAAGATACAGTTTACCAATAGTGATCCAGTCGGCTATAAGAACAGTCTCTACGTGAAAATTATTATTAACTAAAGCAAATACCTGAATGACAGATACCACAAACGCAGCGGCTGATGCGCCACTAGCTATAATCCCAACCAGTCTTTCACCTAAGTAGCGACCAAAAATCAAGTTGGTCAGCAGGCCAAATACAGGAAACAATAGTATGAAGGGTACCAAGTCGAACACTGTAATCTTCTATCCTTTTAACATGCTTACGTCATCCACATCAATAGATGCCTTTGAACGAAATATGGTCACAATTAGTGCAAGTCCCACAGCTACTTCAGCAGCAGCGACAGTCATCACAAAAAATACCAGTATCTGTCCATCGAGTTCTCCAAACTGGCGTGAGTATGCTACGAAAACCAAGTTAGCTGAATTTAGCATCAGTTCTATTGCCATAAAAAGAATGATAGCATTGCGACGCAATAGGACACCAGCAACACCTATTGCAAACAATATTGCAGAAAGAGCAAGATAATAAGAAGTTGGTATCATAAGCGCCTTGATTTTCGAATCCGCCTACGTTGCTTACGTACACCAGTCAAAACAACCGCGCCCACCATCGCAGCTAAAAGCAGAATTGAAGTAGCTTCAAATGGAAATAGGTATTTTTGAAACAATAAGGTTCCAATAGCAGAAGGACTCCCATAACCAGATGTATTTTGCATTAAATCCGACCCAGTACTAACTCCTTGTCCTAACACCACATAGAACGAAATCGACAACAATAATATGATTAGTACTATACTAAGTGGCTTCTGCCACAATAAATTGTGGCTGGTTGGTTTCATTTGTTCCGCACCCAATAGCATAATCACAAACAAGAACAACACCATGATTGCTCCAGCATAAACAGTCACTTGAGCCATAGCAATAAATGGCGCGCCCAACAACAAATAAAATGTTGCAACTACACCAAAATTGACCACAAGAAAAAGTGCCGAGTAAATTGCGTTAGAACTGGCCAGCATCCCCAATGCTGCTGCAACAGCAATGACAGCCAACACCAAGAAAATCACTAACTCAGGTATATTTGGTAACATCTATTTAAGATGGATCCTCCATATCTGGAATAGCACGATCAAATTCACCTTTCTCCACTTCCATTGGTGTAATATCTGATCCTTCTACTGAAGGTACAAGAAGTCTATCTTTTACATAGATTGCGCTTTCACGATCGTAATAAGACAATTCATAATCATGCTCTAACACTATGGCCTCGGTCGGACAAGCATCTTCACAGTAACCGCAAAAAATACACCTAAGCATGTTAATCTCGTATACAGAAGCATAACGCTCACCTGGAGAATACCGTACTGCATTGGTGTTCTCTGACGCTTCAACAAATATTGCGTCTGCTGGACACGCAGCTGCACACAGCGAACAACCAATGCATTTTTCTAAACCATTTTCATAACGCTTAAGTACATGGCGCCCCTTAAAACGTGGTCTGACAGTCCGAGTTTCCTCTGGATATTCAATTGTGATTCTAGGTTGAAAAGCATGCTTTAAAGTTGTAGCCAGACCTTTCATAATTTCGGTTACCATATCAATAACCTCCTAACCAACAAAAACTATCACCACTGCAGTAATGACAACATTGAAAAGCGCTAGTGGGAGCAACACTTTCCAACCAAAAGCCATAAGTTGATCATAACGCAACCTAGGTAATGTTAATCGTATCCATATCATTAAAAACAAGAAACCAGCTGTTTTTATTGCGAAATACAAGATACCAAGCCATGGAAGTTTGTCCACAAATGGACCTAAATAACCTCCAAAAAAAAGTGTGGTAGCAATTGCACTAACTGCAACCATCTTAATGTACTCACCCATAAAAAATAGGGAGAATTTCATCCCAGAGTATTCCGTGAAATACCCTGCAGTCAATTCTTGTTCTGCTTCAGGCATATCGAAAGGAGCTCTATTCAACTCTGCCAAACCAGCAATCAGGAAAATCATCGCTCCCAATGGCTGCCAAAGCACATACCATGTACTCGATTGTTGAGCTTGAACAATACCCTGAAGACTCAATGTCCCAGCTAACATGATAGGTCCAATAATAGAAAGACCTAATGCTATCTCATAGCTTATCATTTGAGCAGACGCGCGTAGACCACCAAGCAATGCATATTTATTGGCCGATGACCAGCCCGCCAACACAATGCCATACACTGCCACTGAAGCTATAGCCAGAATATATAGAAGTCCTACATTCAAATCACTAATACCAAGCCGTATAGTTCTTCCAAACAGCTCTACATCCGGACCTAATGGTATAACTGCCACAATCACTATAGCTGGTATCATCGTCAGTATAGGAGCCAAAAAGAATAGCACTTTATCTGCTCCAGCAGGCATCACCTCTTCCTTAAATATAAGCTTGATGCCATCCGCTGCTGGCTGCAGTAATCCCCAAGGCCCTACTCTGTTGGGGCCCTTACGTACCTGCATCAAAGCCGCAATCTTTCGCTCCGCAAAGGTAAGATAAGCAAATGCAGTTAGCAACACAAATGCAATGAGTGCACTTTTAATAAGGGCTTCAATTGCAATACCAATCATTCTTTTGACTCATGGTCAGTTGTATTTATATTTACAGGTACAACGTCTCGCAATATTGGTCCATCCATGCTGCGAGGAATCAGTACTGCTCCTTGCGGAGTATTCTTACTAACATGAACTACCAATTCCCACTCTTTATCATTTACAGCAAGTGATACCATGTCTCCACTAGTCAAATTAAATATCGCTGCATCAGCAGTATTTATTTCAATGTAAGGATCTGAAATCCTAGAACCCATGATAGCGGATTTCACAAATGTGGTGCCGCGATCATACAAAACAGTAATTGGAATTCCTAACAATTCTCCAGTCGCTAACCCAATGGGCTCTACATCTCCCGGATTAACAGCAACCCCACTCTCAGTCAAGGAATGAATTTGCATACCAAGACCACCTGTATTCTGAAATCCCGTACCACCGTAATAACTATCGTCTCCACCAATGTCCGGCCATTGCTCTTCTACAGCTGCTAGATTTTCATAACTTATATCCCGATACCGTGGTACTTGCAAGGATATCTGACGCATAACTGCAGCAGGGCCAGCCGACACATCTCCCATATCCATTTCATTAGCAATTCTCTGGAATATTTCCCAGTCTGGTAGAACGTTCTCAGAGCAAGGCAGAGCTGGATAGAATCGTTGTACTCGCCGATCGCCAGTTGTGTAACTACCTTCGCGTTCAACAAATGCTTGTGCGGGTAGTACTACATCAGCGTTCATAGTAGTCTTGGTTTTGAAAAGTTCACTAACTACTACAAACGAATTTTCCGACAAAGGTTCTCCATCACCAACCGGATCTGCACCTGCAAGCAAAACCACATTTGCGTCTGCAACAAACTCAGTTGCGCTTACACCAGATGGTTTCACCCCCATATCCCAAGCACCTTGCGTGTTGCAGTGTGACCAAACTGGCATCAAACCGTTGTCTTTCTTACCGACATTACCCTTAGCTATCAAAAGATTAGCGCAAGCTTGCGCTAATGAATTGGATGCAGCATAATTTTGACCTTCACCACCGTAGATGATAATCAAATTTTTAGCTGCTAATATAGCTTCAGATGCGGCAATCACATCGTCATTATCGTTTGCAGCTATGTTTGCCATTATTCCAGTTTTGCCATCAGTCACAGCATGACTAAGAGCCAATATAGTCCGCACCTCATCACCATAGTTATATCGCAAGCAATGTCTTGCAACGTTATCAAGCTTGGTATCACGGGCATTTGCCACTATTAGAGCAGCTCTACTCTTATCTAACGATGCACCCAGCTTAGTTGCCGCTTGTCGTACCTTAAACCACCACAGCGGAGCCTCTTCAGATAAGTCGCTGGCTATCACCAATATAGCAGTGTCTGCTCCTAATTTTGCTAAATCAGTGTCAACACCTACTCCCACCTGCTGCACCAAATCTCCACCACCCAAAAGACCAGGCCACTGTGACACACGACCACCATTCGCCTGAATTAGATTGCGAAATACAAAGATATCCTCATTAGAAAGTCGTTCGCCTGCAATTCCAGCTATAGATCCATTGGCTGACTGCAGCTTTTCAGATACTAGACCCAACGCAATATCCCAAGAAGTCTCCACCAATTCTCCATGCCTACGCACCATAGGGGTAGTTAGACGATCTGGGCTACTAACAAAGTGATGGCCAAATCGGCCTTTGTCACAAATCCACATTTCATTTACTTGTTCATTTTGTCTTGGCATAACACGCTTAATTGACCAATTACCATCTTGACCGCTACGCCGCGTATTGATATGTAAGTTGCATCCTACAGGACAATGTGGACATATAGAGGGGGTATGCGACAACTCCCATGGCCGTGCCCCAAAACGAAAGTCAGTTGTTGTAAGTGCACCTACAGGACAGATATCTGTTGTGTTTCCTGAGAAATAACTATCAAATCCTGGGTCTGAATGAGTGATAATTTGCAATGATCTTCCACGCTCATCAAAACCAATAACAGAATCTCCTACTAGCTCATCCTGAAAACGTGTGCATCTCGCACATTGTATACACCGCTCTCGATCAAGAAAGATGAGGTCACCCAAAGGAACATGCTTTTCAATATTCATCTTCTCTTTAAGAAGAAAACGAGACTCACTGGAGCCATGACTCATAGTAAGATTCTGTAGCGGGCACTCGCCGCCCTTGTCACAAACTGGACAATCAAGCGGATGGGAAGTCAGTAGAAATTCAACCACATCTTTACGAGCACGTGTTACTTGCGAAGTAGTTGTACGAATGCGCATGCCGTCTGACACAACCATGGTACAAGCAGTTTGAAGATTAGGCATCCAATTAATTGTTGGTTGCCCATTTTCCTCTAACATCATATCTCCAGTTTCCTTGTCACGAAGAGGCGTACCAACCTCTACCAGACACATCCTGCACATACCTACCGGATCCAATTTAGGATGATAACAAAAAACCGGAATGTCATTATCAACTCTTTTAGCTGCGTCAACAACTAATGTGCCTTTAGGTACAGCAACTTCTTTATCATCAATATTTACGAGGATAGATTCAGTCATGAGCGTCACTTATTTTTGTTGGGATTATCTGCGCCATTAACTGCGTCAGGTATATGTGAATTAAAATCATTTTGAAACAATTCGATACCAGAGAAAACAGCACTGGTGGCAAAATCACCTAAAGGACAAAGACACTTTCCAACAACCTGCTGTGCTACTTCCCCTAATAAATCTATGTCAGCTTGCTCAGCTTTGTCACTATTGATGCGGCCTAGCAAATGATACATCCAATAAGTACCTTCGCGACAAGGCGTGCATTTACCACACGATTCATGCTCAAAAAATTTCATAGTCTTCAGTGCCGCCCAACTTATATCTACAGTTTCATCAAGCAAAATGATAGAAGCAGAACCGAGTTGGGAACCAATCTTGGGTATATCTTCATACGTCAATGGAGTATCAAGTACTTCATCGCTTGCAGGTAAAAATGGAGCAGATGCTCCAGATGGCATGATAGCTTTTAGAGCTTTGTCATCTCGTATACCACCGGCTAAGTCAAAAATCAGTTCTCGAAAGGTAATCCCCAATGGAGTTTCATAATTGCCTGGGTGTTTAGCATGTCCCGAAAGGCACATTATCTTTGGTCCACAGCTTTTTTCAGTGCCAATCGATTTATACCATTCAGGCCCACGAGAAATTATAAGAGGAACATTTGTCAATGTCTCAGTATTATTAACCACAGTAGGTAATTGATACAAACCACGATCAGCTGGAAACGGTGGTTTAAGACGGGGTTGTCCTAATTTACCTTCAATTGACTCCAGCAAAGCAGATTCCTCTCCACAAATGTAAGCTCCAGCTCCAAGATGATGGTTTATCTGCAATGAATAATCAGTATCAAAAACCCGTCTACCTAATAAGCCTCTATCATTTAACTGCCGAACTTTAGATTCTAGAACCTGAGTAAGTTCCCAAAACTCCCCCCTACAGTAGTTGTATGCTACTTCCGCTTGAGCAGCATAAGCACAAATCATTAGTCCTTCTAAAAACTGGAACGGATTATGCTCCATTATCTCTCTATCCTTAAATGTGCCGGGTTCTGACTCATCTGAATTAGCAACAACATACCGCGGGAATCGGTCTGAGAGAAAAGACCACTTTAGTCCAGTAGGAAAACCTGCTCCACCCCTACCACGTAGACCAGAAGCTTTTACAATGTCGATAACTTCCTGTGGAGTCATCGTAGTTACTACTTTCTCATACGCTTCAAATCCACCCAAACTTAGATAGGTATCTAAATCTGCTATGTTTTCTTCTCCACGATTGCGATGACGTAACAATAGATACTCAGTCATTCAGCACCTTCTGGACTTTTATCGATCTCAACATTTCCTAATTGTTCAATTACTGCCTGTACATCGGAAATCGTCTGACGCTCGTGGTAAGTGATACCATCGCCATTTTGCACTTGGAACATTGGTGCTTTGTCACAAGCCGCCAAACACATGACCGACTCAACAGTAAACTCACCATCCTCAGTTGTTTCACCTAACTTCACACCCAATTTTTCACACACTTTGTCAGCAAAATCATCTGCACCCCGCAAAGCGCATGGAAGATCAGTGCAAATCTGTATTCTGTTTTTCCCTCCAGAGTGTGCATAGTAAAGTGTATAAAATCCAACAATGGAAGCCACTTGAGTAATTGAAATATCTAAGATTTGGGCAATTTCACTCATTACAGACACAGTTGCCTGCAAACCTTCCTTCTGCGAAAGAAAAAGAAGCGGCATCACTGCTGACCGCTTTTGATCATCTGGATAACGCTGCAGTATATCTTTTACTTCAGCAGAATATCTAGTGCGAAGTGTCTGATTTGCTGTATTAGAACTCACCGGTCTACATCTCCTAGAACGATATCTATCGAACCAATCATTGCCACAAGGTCAGCAACTAGATACCCTTCAGACATAAACGATAAAGATTGTAGATTATGAAATGATGGAGTACGAAAGTGAACTCTACCAGGCTTCGGACTACCATCACCAACTAGACAACAACCTAGTTCTCCTCTCGGTGACTCAGTCGCTACATACACCTCACCTTTGGGGGCCGAGAAACCTTCCGTCCAGTATTTAAAATGGTGAATCACAGCCTCCATGCTATTACCTAGCTCTGAACGCGGGGGTGGACTATATTTACGATCATCCGTAATAACTGGGCCAGGCTCTAATTTATCTAAAGCTTGCTTTATAATCCCCATAGACTCGTGAAATTCACGCATACGCACTCGATAACGAGCATATACATCACAACCATCTTCTAGAGGAACATCAAAATCATATTCGTCGTACCCACTATATGGCATAGCTCTACGAACATCGTAGTTAATACCAGAACCACGCAATGAAGAACCTGTCATACCACGTTCCACAGCATCAGACGGATCAATAATACCGATATCAATTGTGCGTCGCATGAACAAAGGATTGCGCGTCAACATTCGCTCATAGTCTGCCAGTTTTTCCGGCAAATAGTCGAGAAAACGATTTACAGCAGGAACAAATTCATCCGGAACATCCCTCCACACCCCACCAGGACGAATATATGAGGTCATCATACGCTGGCCGCCAATCATCTCAAAAATATCTAATAAGTTTTCTCGATCACGGAAGCAGTATATGAGAACACTACTAGCATTAAGATCCATCGCCGAAGTACCCAACCAGACCAAATGAGATGCAATACGTTGTAACTCTGCACAAATTACTCTGATTACTTGGGCTCGTTTAGGTACTTCAATATTACAAAGCTTCTCAATTGCTAAACAATATGTAAGGTTATTACCTAAATTGTTTAGATAATCCATACGGTCTGTCATAACAAGAGCTTTGAGATATGTTTTTGCCTCCATATTCTTCTCTATGCCAGTGTGCAGAAATCCCACGTCAGGCACACAGCGTACTACCTCTTCACCATCCAACTCTAAAATTAGACGTAACACACCATGAGTGCTAGGATGCTGCGGTCCAAGATTGAGCACCATCGTCTCGCCTGTTTGAGCCTTATCACTAAACAGTGTTTTAAGTTCATCCAAAGTCGTTTCTAATTTTCGAACCTGACTCATATCATTCCTTGGCATAATCTTTCTTGCTGTCAATCTCTTCCCAGTTGAATGAAAATTGCACTTCCTCGTAACCAAGTGGATAATCTTTACGTAAAGGATGACCATCCCAATCTGCCGGCATAAGAATGCGGCGTAAGTCAGGATGACCTACAAAATTAATGCCCATCATGTCAAATGCCTCTCTCTCTGGCCATTCGGCAGACTTCCAACACGCAGTGACACTTGACACTTCAGGAGACTTCCCAGAAAGTTGAACCCGCAAGCGTATACGTGCATTTTTTTCTAACGAATGCAGTATGTACGACAATGAAAAACGAGGTTCATTTGGATAATGATCTACAAACGCAATATCTACAAGCAATGAGTAATCCAGCCCGGAATCAAAGCGCAGCAAATTACATACATCTAATAAATGAGTAGCAGCCACAATAAGAGTCGGCTCTTCACGAAAGTTCACCACACTTTCTATAGCTTCTGGATGCAATGCCCGCACTTGATCTATAGTAGCTTCTATATGATTATTCAATATATTATGCCCAGTGAGTTATACTTTCCTCACGTACCTTGTCATGCAATTTCATTATCCCGTCAATCAATGCCTCCGGTCGCGGCGGACATCCAGCCACATATACATCTACTGGAACAATTTCGTCTACACCTTGCACAAGAGCGTAATTGTTGAATACACCACTACACGATGCACAATCACCCATAGCAATAACCCATTTTGGGTCCGGCATTTGATCATATAGACGACGAAGCACTGGGGCCATCTTGCGACTGACACGTCCAGCTACAATCATCAAATCGCTCTGTCGAGGAGAAGCACGCATCAATTCCATTCCAAACCGACTGACATCGTAATTCGCAGCTTGAGTAGCGATCATCTCCATTGCACAGCATGCTAAACCAAAAAGCATAGGCCACATAGCACCAGTTCGACCCCAATTAACTACCGCTTCCAGCGTCGTAGTAACTATTCCAAGATTACCCAACTTATTTTCAGCACCCATAACAATTAGCCTCTCTTACATATTCCTCTAAACTTAGCTACACATCACTCCCATTCTAAAGCACCTTTCTTCCATACATATACGTACCCTACCAATAAAATCATCACAAAAACCAGCATCTCAATAAGTCCAAATAGTCCTAGTTTCCTTAGAACAACAGCATATGGCAACAAGAATATCACTTCTATATCAAATAAAACAAACAGAACAGCTATAAGATAATACCGTACCGGCATACGTCTCACTGCTGTCCCTATTGGTGTCATACCAGACTCATATGGCATTAGTTTTTCAGGAGTATCCCTGCGAGGCCCTAGTATCTGGCCAAGCACGACCATAGCAATAGCTAAGCCCGTTGACACTCCAAGCAATATGGCGATGGGCAAGTAATCCCTCAACAATTCTTGTAGTGGCATTGGTTGCTCCCTGACTTAATCAGACTATTTATAATCTAATTGTGGCTTTTATCACAATGTTAAAACGAGTTTATCACACGTAATAAAAGGCGTCAACAACTGTTTTTTTTCAGACTATATTAGGTTAAAGTAAGCGTAAAATTCACGTTACTGGTTGGCACCTAGTGCACTTAACGGATTTGAATAATCGCGCAACAAACTTTGTAATCCTCTAAGGGCACGAGTATATTGCAATGTAAGGTCTTGATAATTTTGTGCCTGCTCTAAATCACCCTGATCCCGCATGCCAGATTCAAGATGCTGCAATTCAGTAAGCCAATGACGTAAATTACGGCTACGCAATCTTATTGCAGAACTAATAACATCCTGAATACGACGTTCATCTTCTAATACTAACTCATTTCCAGCACAGCACAATTCTTGCCAACTCTCATGCAGACCAGCATCCATGTTGTTTTCTATGTATTCTTTTGGAGTCGTCACAGCCTGATTTATACTGGCCTTAATTATTTCGAAAAGCCTTTGATATTCA
>CAWWAV010000009.1:0-14326 GCA_963934935.1 uncultured Anaerolineales bacterium | reverse complement strand
GTGAATGGAAATTGGTTGATGCGGAATCGAGAACTAAAGACTCTTGACGAAGAAAAAATCTTGTATGAAACTGAGAAACGGGCACACAAAATAGTTGACAGGGGCAAAAAACAACTAAGGCAATATGCTCGTGATTAGCGCACAAGCAAATTGTCAATTCCACAATCTGTTATGAGCAACTCAACAATAAGG
The DNA here is from genome assembly GCA_963934935.1 of uncultured Anaerolineales bacterium. Taxonomy (GTDB): domain Bacteria; phylum Chloroflexota; class Anaerolineae; order Anaerolineales; family UBA11657; genus UBA11657. The sequence goes on along the minus strand of CAWWAV010000009.1, from coordinate 14,134 downwards.
ATGTAAAATAACCATAATGAATGATCCAAAACTTTATGAAGTAGTAAACAGACTAATGTCGGAAAGTATGCATCTTCAAAATGGTGAAAGTGTTTGTGTCGTTACCGATACTGAACGATTGCCATTGGCAAATGTTTTTAGAGATGTAGCAAATGAATATAACAGTGACCCTATACTGGTGGTAATGGCTCCTCGCCAACAACATGGTAGCGAGGTATCAAATATTATCAGTGGCGCCATGATGAAATCTGATGTGGTTTTTCAAGTAGTGACGCATGCTATGACACACACTGATGCTACCAGAGATGCTATGCAATCTGGTAGCAGAATATTAGTGCTGAGAGGAATCACAAAAGACCTAATGCTTTATGGAGCTATCAACGCAAATTACAAAGATATTGCTATCACTTGCCAGAAAGTAGCAGAGTTTATGGGACAAGCCAAACAAGCTCATATCAGCACCGATGCTGGCACAGATCTAGTCATGAGTATCGACAATCGGACTCCGCACATATTGGATGGCATTGTAAAAGGTCCCGGCACATTTGCCGCCATGCCAGACGGAGAAACAGCCATTAGTCCAGCAGAGGAAACAACAGAGGGAAATCTGGTAATCGAACATTCTATGGATGGACTAGGTCTGCTTGACGAACCTATTCATTTAACAGTCGTCAAAGGACGAGTAGCATCAATAGAAGGTGGCCAATCAGCACAAATGTTGGAACAGCTGATTGATCAGTCTGACAAAGATGCAAACAATATAGCCGAATTTGCAATTGGCACTAATCCTAAAGCCCGTCTTATTGGCAATCTCGCTGAAGACAAAAAACTAGAAGGTTCTGTTCATATCGCAATTGGTGACAATCATGTTCTGGGCGGTAATATAACTAGCAATATCCATCTTGACGGCATGGTGCTCAATCCTACCGTTGAACTAGATGGGAAATGTATTATCAGCAACGGTAAACTGCAATTAGAATAATAAAATGGAGGTGACTCATTAATATAATCGATTTAACTATGCCATTTAGTCCATCAGTGACAGCTCTTGAAGGGCATCCGAACATTTCTATGGAGCCCATTACAACCCATAAAGCTGATGGGAGATCCAATACCAAGATTGTTTTCAGTATCCATACTAGTACTCACATCGATTCGCCACAGCATTTTTACTCAGATGGAACCACTATTGATCAGATGGATCTAGGTATATTTTACGGAAAAACTTATGTGTGCGATCTACGTCAGATTGCTAAACCAGGACATCCACTTACAATAGACGACCTAAAAGCCGGAGGCCTGCCTAACGAAGATAAATTACGTAACAACCGAATACTGATGTACGCCGACTGGGCAGCAAGCAGATGGACAGGGCCTGACCTATATAAAGGTAACATGTATCTATCTGAGGAAACTGCTCATTGGTTGGTGGGTACAGGGGTTGTAGCGCTAGCAATGGACTTTTCTGTGGACGGACACTATCCTTATCCTTGTCACCAGATATTATTAGCCGCAGGCATACCACTAATTGAAAACCTAATTAATATCGATCAAATTGGTAGCGCAGAATTCACTATGATTGCTTTACCACTGAAAATAGAAAAAGGTGATGGGGCACCCGCTCGAGTACTGGCTATTACTGACTAATGAGCAAACTAAGGCTTGACCATATAGGAATTGTTGTCAAAAATCTACACAAGACGGCAGCCGCATTTGAAAACGCTATTGGACTTCCATTAGAGGAAGTGGAAAACTACAAGGAAATACTAAATATTGGGTTTGTTCCAGTTGGCTCAATGGACATTGAGTTTCTTGAGCCTACTACCTCGGAAGGATTAAATGCGGATTTTTTAAAAGACAATGGTGAAGGAGTCCATCATATAGCATTTGAAGTTGAAGATTTAGACGCAGCAGTAGCTAATGCTGTCAGGAATGGGGTCCGAGTGCTTCTCGGTCCCACAGAAGGTGCTCGTGGTAAACGGATTGTATTTCTGGACGGCATTTCACTAGGAGGCACAATAGTGGAGCTATTAGAATCCCCCCAACCAACCGATCAACAATAAGGAGCCTGTCATGGATCTAAAATTACAAGATAAAGTCGTACTAGTCACTGGCGGAAGCAAAGGAATTGGCAAAGCTATAAGTCTAAGTCTATCTAAAGAAGGGTGCAAAGTAGCAATTTGTGCACGAGGAGAAGACCTTCTTAAAAAAACAGCCTCTCTTATTCAAAACGAGACGGGAAATGAGGTTTTGCCAGTAGCTGCTGATCTAACTCAACCTACAGACGTAAAACTTATGACAGAAAATGTGATCTCTCATTTTGGACGCATTGATGTTCTGGTCAACAATGCTGGTAGTTCCCCAGGAGGTATTCTAGAGACCTTAACCGAAGAGGATTGGGCGCAATCGCTCCAGCTCAAATTTATGGGATATGTACGTTGCTGCAAAGAAATCATACCCCACATGCGAAAGCAAGGTGGTGGCAGAGTAGTCAACATTATAGGAAATGATGGGGTCAAATTTTCTTATTGGGAAATCACGCCCGGTGCTGCCAACGCGGCAGGCCAGAACTTCACCTTATCATTAGCTGGACAATACGGAAAAGACAACATAACTTTTGTAGCAATAAATCCTGGTCCAGTAGAAACAGAAAGATGGGATGGGTTACTAGAGGCAATGGCTCGCGATCGCAATATATCTAAAGAAGAGGCCGATCGCCTGTCTAAAGCAAGTATCCCATTGGGCCGCATTTGTACAACTGAAGAGGTTGCGGATTTAGCCACGTTCATGGCATCTGATCGAGCCCACTTCATAAATGGTACGATGATAGAAATCGATGGTGGACAACGCAAAGCAATTATGGACACATAACCGTCGAAGAGAAGAGCATAAGACTAACAACTATAAGTAGTGCGCGAAAACAATATGACAACTTCGGTGCTCTGTAACGAACAACTACCTCTACTGCGAGGAGAAGGCCGTTACATAGATGACATTCAATTCTCCAATATGCTCCATGTGGCATTCGTACGTAGTCCTTATGCACATGCACGCATCAACAATGTAGATACCGAAGTAGCCAAAAGACAGCCTGGGGTTGTTGCTGTGTTAAGCGGCCTGAATATACATGCGGACATCCAGCCGATAAAACCACTACTGAAAAATTCTGGTTTTCAATCCACCAACTGGCATGCTATTGCCTGGGACAAAGTACGTTACGTGGGCGAAGCAGTTGCAGTTGTTGTGGCTTCAGATCGGTACATTGCAGAAGATGCTGCCGAGCATGTTATTGTTGAGTACGAACCACTACCAGTGATAGACTCAGCAGCAACCGGTATGCTAGCAGACTCTGCTCGTGTACATGACAACCTCAATAGCAATATCTTGCTAGAAACACAGTCTGGGATCGATAAGGACGACGCTGCATTTAAGAAGGGTGACATAAAAGTCAGAGCTAACTTCCGGCATCCACGAGTGACAGGAATACCAATTGAAAACTGTGGCGTAATTGCAGACTATAGAGCGAACACAGATGAGCTAGTCGTTTGGTCATCAACCCAGATTCCCCATGTGCTACGTGATGCATTATGTGATTCGCTTGGAATATCAGCACACCAAATCAGAGTGGTTGCACCAGATGTTGGTGGTGGCTTTGGGACTAAAATGCAAGCTTTACCGGAAGAAATAATCGTATCTCATTTAGCACGATTATTACATCGTCCTATTAAATGGACGCAGGACCGCATGGAAAATATCAAGGCCAGTTTTCATGCTCGAGATGTGTTAGTTGAAGCAGAATTATCTGCCAATATTGACGGAACTATAGTTGGAATGAGAGCCAAAGCAATATGTGATGTAGGCGCCTACAACTCATTTCCTCTCACCGCAGGTCTAGAGCCATTTACTATAGGTAGCGCACTCGCAGGTCCTTATGACTTTGAGTACTACTCCTACGAAGGTTATGCTGTTTCTACTAACAAGTGTCCAATGGGAGCATACCGGGGAGTCGGATTTGTGTTGGGGCCTATGGTGATGGAAGGACTGCTAGATAAGTTGTCTCAAAAGATAGGAATGGACCCTGCTCTCTTGCGTAAGAAAAACTTGGCCCAACCCACAGACTTTCCATTCAAAAGCCCTGCAGGACCAATCTATGATAGCGGTGACTACCCCGCATTACTAGATCTAGCACTCGAAGAATCAGACTATTCAGCTTGGCGAAATCTTCAATCTGAAGCCCGTAATGAAGGCAGGCTGCTAGGTATAGGTATGTCATGCTTCATCGAAATGACTGGCATGGGGCGCGATACCTATCGCAAACGAGGAATGGTCAATGTACCTGCTTTTGATGCAGCTAGACTGCAAGTAGATCGCCATGGCCACCTAGAAGCATTTATTAGTACGCCATCTCAGGGACAAGGTCAAAAAACAACCTTTGCCCAACTGATCTCTAGCACATTGGGCGCCCCACTTGATGACATTAAAGTTCATCTAGGCGATACAGCTACTACCCCTTACGGATCTGGAACATTTGCCAGTCGAAGTCTAGTAAGTGGTGGTGGAGCTCTGTTAAAAGCCACTGAAATGTTACAAGACAAACTCGTTAGAATAGCAGCGGCTTACTGGCAGGTCGATAACAATGATCTGCAGTATGTTGATGGAAGAATATTTAACCCAAATCAAAGCTCAGAACATCTTAGTCTAAAAGACTTAGCTGATCTAGCATATACTCCGCTTCAGGAACTACCACCTAGTGTTGAACCAGGACTCTCGGTGCATGTATCATACAACCCGCCTCCCGCTGTCAGTTCATCCGCAGTACATATGGCATTAGTAGAAATAGACAAGAACACGTATGAGGTGAAGATCAAAGACTATGTTGTAGCTGAAGATTGTGGCACCAAGGTCAATCCAGCTATTGTAGAGGGACAGGTACGAGGAGGAGTAACACAAGGTATAGGAATAGCATTATTGGAGGAGTTATCGTACGATAGTGAAGGACAATTGCTAAGCGGATCACTAATGGATTATCTTGTGCCAGGAATATATGAAACACCTGTCATAAAAATAGTCAGCATGGAAACTCCTTCTCCGTGGAGTGTAGGAGGCTTCAAAGGAGTAGGAGAAAGTGGAACTATAGGAGCACCAGCTACAATCACCAACGCTATACTAGATGCATTAGAAATATCAGTTCACGATATACAGTTGCCGCTAACACCGGAGCGCATATTTAGATTGAAAAATATGACAAAATCATGATTTTGTACAAGCATGGTAAGTTGTTTAGGCCAACACAACTATATGAAAACTGAACATTCCAAAGGCATTGGAGCGTCTATAAAGCGATTAGAAGACAAGCGTTTTCTGCAAGGCCAAGGTCATTATATAGATGACTTGCAGTTGCCTGACATGCTACATGCCGCTGTGCTTCGCAGTCCTTATGCTCATGCCACAATCACAAATATAGATGTTGATTTAGCGCTTGAACAACCTGGTGTAGTTACCATATTGACATTTGCAGATTTGCATTCCGTAAAACCAATACCAATACGACTAAATCCCTACGGATCACTTGAGCCATTTCTACAGTACCCGTTAGCCAACAACCGAGTACGATATGTAGGCGACCCTGTCGCTTTGATAATAGCTCACAACCGCTACCAAGCTGAAGATGTCTTAGAAAATATTGTTGTCCAGTATGACCCATTACCAGTCAATATAGATGCCGAAGACAAGGTAAGTTGTCCCTTGCACCATGACGCAAAAGACAATGTAGCATCCAACTTCGTACAACAAAAAGGAGATGTGGTTGCAGCGTTTAAAAAGGCCGAGCATATCACTAAACTCCGATTTACCTCTGGGCGACATAGCGGCGTACCACTCGAAACGCGTGGCTTGATAGCCAACTATGATGCAACCCGGGGGAAACTAAAAGTGTGGGGTCCTACCAAAGTAACTCATTTTAATCGTGGTGTGCTTGCACACATGTTGGACATGGAAGAGCACACAATTGAAATGATAGAACCTGATGTGGGAGGAGGGTTCGGGGTACGCGGTGAATTCTATCCTGAGGACTATCTGATTCCATACGCAGCTCTTATGCTTAAACGCCCGGTCAAATGGATAGAGGATCGTCTAGAAAATCTGATGGCCTGTAATCATTCCCGAGAACAAATCTACGAGATGGAAATGGCACTCAAAAAAGATGGCACTATCTTGGGAATAAAAGTTCTTTTGTCGAACGATCAAGGAGGTTATATTCGTACACACGGGATAATTGTACCCGAACTAAGCGCAGCAATATTTCCCGGCCCCTACCACATCCCTAATTATCGGTGTGAGGTTCGTTCAGTACTGACCAACAAGACACCTGCTGGAACATATAGAGCTCCGGGACGCTATGAATGTAACAGTAGTCGAGAGCGATTATTAGATCTTGCAGCGTCGGAACTCATGATAGACCCTGTCAAAATACGATCAATGAATCTCATACAACCTGAGGATATGCCTTATGAGGTTGGCACCGAATCGTTGGGTGAGGATATTGTTTATGATAGCGGTGATTATCCTTTTGCATTACAGGAAGTAGTCCGCTTATCCAAATATGAAGAAAATCGTCATGTTAACCATAATAACTTGTCCAACAAGAAGGTTGGGTATGGAATTGCCTGCTTTGTAGAAAAAACGGGCCTTGGCCCTTTCGAAGGAGCACGAATAGAGATTGGTCAAACTGGAGCCATAACAGTAAGCACCGGGGCTGCCAATGTTGGGCAAGGCCTTGAGACAACATTGGCACAAATAGCATCATCTGTACTTACAGTATCACCTGACTCAATTCAAGTATTACATGGCGACACTGACCTTATACCTTATGGAGTAGGTAGCTTTGCTAGCCGAGCTACCGTGATGGCGGGAAGTGCGGTTTACTATGCAGCTCAAAAAATCCGTAAAAAATTACTAAAGATAGCAGCTCACACTCTGAATTGTCAGGTTGAACAACTTATAATTAGCGATGGGGATATTTGCATGACCGATCATCAGGACAAGCGATTAACCTTAACACAGGTGGCTCAACAATCTAGTCCGCGAAATTGCCCACCGGATATAGAGCCAGGACTCGATTTCACACACTATTTCAGATGCAATCAAATGACATTCGCACATGGCGCTACTATAGTGAAGGTAGAAATAGATATTACAACATGCGCAATTGTTCCCAAGCACGTATGGATAGTCTATGACATTGGTAAAGCAATAAACCCACAAATGGTAAAGGGACAAATCGAAGGAGGAGCAGTACAAGGATTGGGTGGAGCCTTGCTAGAAGAATTCAAATATGACCCAAGTGGCCAGCTAACAAGCGGGTCTTTCGTAGACTATCTCCTCCCTACAGCTACTGAGACACCTCTTCTGGAATCAAAAAGATTAGATAGATCACCATCCACCCTAAACCCGATTCAAGTAAAAGGAGCAGGAGAATGTGGTATAGCCGGTATGGGAGGAGCTTTGGCCAACGCAGTGGCTGATGCCCTTGGTGATTCAGGCAACAATGTCAATGTACTACCAATCACTCCTGAGAAAGTATGGCAATGGTTAACGCCGATGCAAGACAAGACGAATTAGACAGTGTTATAAAATAGGAATAATTATGAAACCAGCACCTTTTGATTATTATGATCCTGACAGTGTGGAAGAAGTACTGGACCTACTACAGCAATATGGAGATGACGCCAAAATTTTAGCTGGTGGTCAAAGCCTGGGACCATTACTAAATATGCGCTTGTCAACACCTCAAATCATAGTTGACTTAAATCGTGTCGCAGATTTGGAGTACTACAAATCCGATGATACGGGCCTAAGAGTGGGTGCAATGACCCGACAAAGCACATTAGAAGATGATGCTAACCTCAGAACCACTCAACCCATTTTAGCTGCGTCAATCCCCTACATTGGACATCGATCTATTCGCAACCGCGGTACAGTTGGTGGTAGTGTTGCACATGCCGACCCCGCAGCAGAATGGCCAGCTATAATGCTTGCATTAGATGGAACTATATTAATACGTAATACGACAGGTACAAGAACAGTGGATGCCAGTGATTTCTACATTTCAGCTCTAACCACTGACTTAAAACCTGATGAAATACTAGTAGAAATCCAATTGCCCAACTGGGTCAAAACATCCGGTTGGTCATTTATTGAATTTAGCCGCCGGCATGGTGATTTCGCAATACTTGGAGTAGCTACATATTTGACTATAGAAAATAGACGGTGCACTAAATCTCGTATAGCAATTATTGGAGGAGGACCAATTCCAATTAGAACAAGCAAAGCAGAATCAATGCTCATAGGAGAAACAATAAATGACGAACTCCTGAAGGACGTGGCAGAACAAGCCAGTAAAGAACTTGATCCAGATAGTGATATGCATGCCTCTGCGGATTATCGACGCCATCTCGCGTCAGTATTAGTCTCGTCCGCTCTACAAAAAGCAGCCGATAGAGCCGACGAATCAGGAGGTCAATGATGGTACAGGACACTACAAATAATAGTAGATTGATAAAACTTACAGTCAATGGGGTTTTATATGAGAGAAAGGTTGAACCCCGAGTCACTCTGGTTGACTTTATACGTGGCGAACTAGGTATTACTGGTACCCATGTAGGCTGTGAGCATGGAGTATGTGGAGCTTGTACTGTCATATTTGATGGTCAACCAGTACGATCTTGTATTATGTTAGCCGTACAAGCTGACTCGCATTCAGTTCAAACTGTGGAGGGCATGTCGTCTGGCGAGCAGTTGCATCCAATCCAGCAAGCCTTCTGGGAGAACTTTGGTTTGCAGTGTGGTTTTTGTACACCAGGTTTTCTGCTAACAGTACAGGACTTATTATCGCGCAACCCTGATCCAACCGATACAGAAATTCGTGAGGAATTGTCAGGAAACATATGTAGATGCACCGGATACCAATCCATCATAGCTGCCGTTAAACAGGCTGCTATTTATATGCGTCAAGAATAATTAAGTTCCTAAACGATAGTATAGGAAAATAACTAGCTCTGTTAGCCTAACTCAAAGCTTTAACAACTTCAACACCATTCAGCATCATCGAATACAGGAAAATATGGTGGAGCAAATCACCATCATGCGGGACAGCACCAAACTCTTGTGCATCAGCTACAGACATGTCATAGGTAGCCACACAGTTGGCTGGCAATACTACTCGCTGCTCGATATTTCGAGCATTACCACGCAAATGTATGCCCATGGCTAATTGATACGTACAAAGATCTGTACAGTCACCAACCACTATAAATGTTGTCACGTCTGGATGACTATCAAGCCATGTGCCAAACTCGGTGTCGATAGTAGCGCTAATTGAGTTTTTTTGTATAACAACCATATCACTATAAAATTCCAATTCCTGAAACTCCGGAACTGATTCCACTTCTGCAGTACCACGCACACAATGAGGAGGATAGGAACCAAATTCTATATCATCAGCTTCATGATTGTCTTGTGCCAATATTATATTTTCTACTCCCATAGCCTGACCCTGTTTGAAGATATCCACAATGGGGCTAATAATGGCCTGAACGCGAGGACTTGCTAGCGCACCTTCGTAACAAAATCCATTTATTACATCGACTGAAACTATAGCAGTAGACGATGGGTCATGAATTACATCCTTCAACAATAATTCCGGGAGATTTGCTTCCCATGACAAAACGTACTCCAAAAAAGGTTTGCTATTATTTATTAAAGTGTCGACATTCATTGTCTTTTCTCCAATGATTTGTTTAGTGTTTTGTATTTTAACATGACAGTCTCTATGAATCCCAGCCACATTTCATGAAACATCAGAAATATCAGCGTGATAAAAATACTATAGCAACTATGGCCAGACCAGTTCCGATAAGCTTAGTGGAAGTAACGGGCTCCTTTAACAATATATATGCTAACAGAACAGCTATAACGAAACCTAGACTTGTAATTGGAGATACAATGCTCGCATCTCCACCAAGATTAAATGCGCTCATAGTAGCAAATATTGCAAAACCTGCACTCAAGCCTGCCATAGATGCTACTCCAGCCATCCTAGGTGCCAACACAAACGACTGATTCTGGAAAAAATGTATAGCTATAGCTACTGTAAGCACTACTAAAGTCTCTACTACCATAAAGCTAGGTGGATAGACTTTATTAATACCAGCTACCTTCCAAAAAAAGTTTGATAACCCAAAACCCACTAGGCCACCTAAAGCTAAGATAATTGGTAAGCTCATGTTTTATCACCTCTGAATTAATATCACCAAAACACTTGTATAGTTTGTCTCAACAATGGTAATTGCATTTGACTATGTCATGACTATAATACTATTTATATTATAAATGTTATAACAACAGGCACTACTTCAGACTATACACGATTCACAGAACCGGAGAAACAATAAGTGACCACACTGAACAAAGCTGATGCTACCTTAGGAAAAATGCAATATCACCTTAGGCTAAAACCAGGAGATATTGGCAAGTATGTGTTGCTCCCAGGTGATCCTGACCGTGTTCTTAGAATTAGCAAATATCTCGACGATGTAAAAGAAGTTGTGTTTCATCGAGAATACAGAACATGTACTGGTAGTTACAAAGGAATTAAAGTCAGTGCTACCTCTACTGGAATTGGCTGTCCATCAGCAGCGATAGCTGTAGAGGAGTTAGCCAACGTAGGTGCTACACATTTTATTAGGGTTGGAAGTACTGGTGCGCTACAACCACACATAAATGTAGGTGACATCATAATAAACACAGCCTCAATGCGTAATGAAGGCACGACTAAGTTTTACGTTGATGATGGCTTTCCCGCTGTGGCCGACCATTTTCTCACTCATGCGCTAATACAAGCCGGCACGGAGCTAGAAAAGAAAAAACCATTGGGGCTTCACATAGGTCTTAATGCTAGTGATGATGCTTTTTATGGAGAAACACCGGAATGGATAGAGATGCTATCAAGGCACAAATTGTTAAACGTAGAGATGGAAAGTGCAGCAATATTCTCTATAGCCCATATGCGGGGCTTGAAAGCCGCTATGGTGTGCGGGGTTGCTGGCAATCTTGTAACGGCTAATGTGGACTATGAAGGTGAAAATACTGCCCTTGTTAATGCTTGGGAAGATGTAATCTCTATAGCACTTGAAGGCATATATAGATACGAAAAACAGACAAATCAGGAGTAAATTCTATGTCTACAAAACAACCATTTCTCGCCCCTACAGCCACACCCACGATAGCTACTCTGCCCAAATGTAATATTCACACTCATCTTGAAGGGTCAGTGCGACCTAGCACCTATATGGAGCTAGCAGTTGAACATGGGATTGAAAGCAAGCCATCTTTAGATGCAGTTTCAATAGCTATGCAAGTAACCGGCTCTGAAAATAATCTAGTAGATTATTTAGACAAGATTAGTTATGGCTACCAAGTATTCCTAGACAAAAACTCTGTACAACGTATAGCATATGAAGCTGCAGAAGACGCAGCCTTGGACGGGGTTGTTTATCTCGAGTTGCGAGCAGGACCGATCACCCATAGCAATGCAGATTTTTCTGTAGAGCAAGTAATCGAAAGTATTCTTATGGGATTGCATCAAGCGGAACATAAGTACAATATAGTCTGTCGATTAATAGTATCTGCACTTAGGCATCATGACCCAAAAGTTAATGTCAAGCTAGCACATACGGCGATAGAATTTAAGCATGATGGTGTAGTTGGTTTTGACCTGGCCGGAGATGAGGCAGGATACTTAGCTCAACCCCATGCTGAAGCATTCAGCATTGCTAGAAATAATGGCTTGGGCATTACAGTCCATGCAGGAGAAGCGGGGGGAACGGACAATGTACTGTATGCAATTGAAAAACTAAAAGCCACTAGAATTGGGCATGGAATTAGAAGTATAGAATCACAAGATTTAGTGAAACTACTCAAGCAACGCCAAGTACTACTTGAACTATGTCCAACAAGCAATGTCCATACAAAAACCGTTGATAGCATAAAAAACCATCCTGTATCAAAATTCTACAATGAAGGAGTTCCAATTTCGATAGGAGACGATGACCCTATAACCTCAAGAACTAGTGTGTCTCGTGAATTAACGCTACTAGAAAACAGTTTTGGATTCGGAATTAAGGAAATCATAGATATTCAAAAAATGAGCATAGAGGCATCTTTCATTACAGACTCAACACTTAAGAGTAAACTGTTGCAAATAGTATCCACTCCATAACAAAATAGATTCTAGTCAACCTGAGGTAAAGCATATGAAATCCAAAACTAGAGACAGATTGGCATTTGCTAGCAAAGCAGTATATTACGACCCAGACCCCAACACAAAGTCTATTAATGCTCCCCTATATCTTTCTAACAACTTTCAGTATGACGAAGAGATATACCAAAACATAGTCAAAGGCGCTCGAATCACAGAAAATATATATGGTAGGTGTGGCAACCCAAATGAAACACTACTGCAAGAGCAAGTAGCCTTGCTTGAAAACGCAGATGGTTGTCTCGCTCTGGGGTCAGGAATGGCAGCCGTTGCAACAACTTGCTTGGCATTACTTCGGCCTGGTGACCATATCGTATCTGATTGGACTACTTACAGCTCTACACACGAAATGTTTGATCATAGACTGACAGACTTTGGTATTGAAACAACATTTGTGGACTGTAACGACATAGAGGCAGTAGAGGCAGCAATAACAAAGAATACAAAAATTGTATATTTCGAAACGATAGCTAATCCAAACATGAGGGTAACCGCAATACCACCTCTAGTAAAGTTGGCTCATGATAATAATCTACTTGTAATATGTGATAACACATTTGCTAGTCCATATGTCATACGCCCACTTGATTGGGGTGTTGACATTGTAGTAGAAAGTGCAACCAAATTCATGGGGGGACACAACGATGTCTTAGGAGGCATCATAGCCATTAAACAAACTAACCTCCCAGATGATTTTTTGCATGATTTACGCTGGAGCACACATGTAAAACTAGGTGGGGTTCTCTCGCCATTCAATGCATGGATGCTTCTACGTGGACTTCAAACCTTGCCTGTGAGATTGGAACGACAATGTAAAACAGCCCTGAAGCTAGCCCTTTATCTTGAGAATCATCCAATAGTCCAAAAAGTACATTACCCTGGCTTAGTTTCCCACCCTAATCATGAGATAGCAAAAAGCCAAATGCCTAACTATGGCGCTATGCTCACTTTCGAGGTTGCAGATGGTCAATCAGCTATTGAGGTATGTGACAGTCTGGAGTTATGCGCATTTGCGGCAAGTTTAGGAAGCGTCAGAACAATTACACAAATACCTGCTACTATGGCCTTTCTAGACATACCAAAACTCGAAAGAGAAAAAATGAATATTAAGGATGGAATGGTCCGAGTATCAGTGGGATTAGAAGACCCACATGATATTATCAATGATATTGACCAGGCACTAAATCATATAGCAATTCACAAACAGGGTTAAACTACGGACTCTTTTGTTCATAAAATGTATAATCAGATTATAGGGAATAAGAATACGTGAAAACTATATCTTCAGAAAAACTAAACTCTGACCAACACAGTCTCATTGAGGCTGCCATAGCTGCGACTGACACCGCATATGTACCCTATTCAGGATACCATGTTGGTTCTGCTGTCCTTACCCGCAGCGGATCGGTCTTCGCAGCATCTAACGTAGAAAATGTTGCTTACGGACCAACAATATGTGGTGAGCGAATGGCTATAGGCAAAGCAAACGCGTCCGGAGCACGTGATATTGTAGCAATAGCAATTAGCTCACGCACTGACAAATTTAAAAAAACAGAGATTGCTAGTGGCCCTTGCGGTAGTTGTCGTCAGGTAATTTATGAAATGGCGCAAGTGTCCGGATACGATATCGAGGTTATCGGCTCGACCATCGATAAAAGCCATATTGCTGTATCTACCATTGAACAATTACTGCCATTGCGTAAAAAAACATATGCATCTGTAGATCTTATGTCTTCAGAAAAACTAAACTCTGACCAACACAATCTCATTGAGGCTGCCATAGCTGCGACTGACACCGCATACAACCCATATTCGGGA